>JAYWDR010000276.1:0-5374 GCA_043779735.1 Cyclobacteriaceae bacterium
TTTGCTTTTGCTTTTTGAAGTGCCTTGAGCATGCGCGGATGATTCGTACCTGGATTTTGGCCAAGGATAATGATTGCTTCTGCCTGGTAAAAGTCGCTCAGTTTTACGGAGCCTTTGCCAATGCCCAGTGATTCTCCTAACGCCACGCTGCTGCTTTCGTGACACAGGTTGCTGCAATCCGGTAAGTTGTTGGTGCCGTACTCGCGAACAAAAAGCTGGTATAAAAATGCAGCTTCGTTGCTGGTTCGGCCGGAGGTATAAAATACAGCTTCGTTCGGTGATGACAACGCATTTAATGCGTAGGAAATTTTCTCAAACGCTTTATCCCAGGAAATTGGTTGATAATGTGTGCCACCCTTGGACAAATACATTGGCTCCGCGAGGCGTCCCTTTTTCCCGATTTCGTAGTCTGAGAGGGAAGCCAGATTTTGTACGGAATTCCTGGTAAAAAAGGAGGAGGTTAATTTTTTTGTGGTAGCCTCTTCGGCGACAGCCCGGGCTCCATTTTCACAATATTCACCAAGTCCCGATCGCTCATCATCAGGATCTGGCCACGCACAACTGGGACAATCAAATCCCCCTTTCTTATTTAGTTGGGAGAGTGCAGCCCACCCACGCACCACTCCGGCCTCGTTGACCACTTTTCCAAGCCCAGAGATTACAGCAGGAACACCGGCCGAAACTCTTTTGATCTTGCCTTTTTTTAGTCCGGTAAATACTTCTGGATTTTCTGCTCCAGGAAGTTTCTTTATTTCATCATCCATGACAAAGCATCTATCGCCTTCATAATTCTATTCTTTTCTGGCCCGAGTAGATATTAAATCTATTGTCGCGCAAGAACCCGATCAAAGTCATATCAAATTCTTGTGCTAGTTTCACCGCCAGACTGGATGGGGCACCAATGGCCGCTACTATTTTTATTCCTGCCATGCTCGCTTTTTGAATTAGTTCAAAGCTGGCCCTCCCACTCAATAATAATAAGACGTCCGACAACGGCAACTTGTTGTTCATGAATGAAGCGCCAATTACTTTATCAAGGGCATTGTGACGTCCCACATCTTCACGAAGCGTGATAAGTTTGGATTCAACATCGAATATGGCTGATGCGTGCAATCCTCCTGTACTTTCAAAAACAGCCTGTACTTTCCTTAGCTGATCTTGCAGCCCAAACAGAAAGGACGAGTGTATGACCATTCTATCTGCCGATGGTTGATAGGCGGAGGTTGTCCTGATGGCGTCGATGCTTGATTTACCACACACTCCACAACTAGATGTTGTGTAGAAATTACGTTCAGTGCTTTGAAGTGAAGGTATTTCACTTTCAACCAATGTGACGACAATTGTATTCTCTTTGGGCGTATTGACCTCCTTGATCTGGTCAACACGTTGGATAATTCCTTCAGTAAACAGAAAGCCCAATGCCAGTTCTTCGTCATGGCCGGGCGTGCGCATGGTAACAGAAATGTTTTTTTCTGTTGCATGTCCGCCGTCAAAATAGTTCAATTTTATTTCTATAGGTTCTTCAACGGCGAGTTGATCATTGGCATCGACCCATTGTGTGCCGTTGACTTTTTTTATGCTAACACTGGCAGTCGATTTATTTTCGATTAACTCCATACGATCAGGTTTTTAACAATTCCATTTTACCAAGTTTTGCTTTCGCGGCCATCATCGACTCCGGCGTATCCACGCTTGTGATTGCTATTGTGTTTTCCGGAAAGTATCTTTTTGCATTTACTGATCGGAGAAAATATTGCAATGAATATTGTTTTTGTTTAAACATTTCCTTGAGTCCATCGGCAGATTGGTGCGAATACCAGGCCAGAAGCGGTTCATATAATTCTTCATCCGCGTTGTAAAATGCAGCGGCAACATCCTTTTTCTTAAAGACCCTGAAAAAGTCTATCAAATCTCTTGTTGTCAAAAATGGATAATCACAACCCGCCACTAAAAAGTCTCTTTCTGGAAACCGCTCAAATGCGGTTAGCAATGCCGCCATGGGACCAATCGATTCGTACCTCTTCAGGTCGACAAGGGTTTGGTACTCATGGTTGACGGAATCCTGCTGCAAACGGTTGCAGGAAAGGAATGTTTTTTCGCAAAGACTCTGTAGTATGTCATACATGTGATAACGCTGCTGCTTTCCGTGATAGGTCAGCAAACTTTTGTCCTTGCCCATGCGAGTGCTGTTCCCGCCGCACACGATTAATCCGTAGATGTTACTTCTTATGTTACTTGTTAATGACATCGTTCATATAAAGTTAGTAATAATTGTTGCGAAGGCTGTAGCCAATAATACACAGTCTTCCCCATGTAAAACCTTACGCATTTCTTTACTTCACGAACACCCTTTTATTATCCCCTATTAACCTTTTGGACTCTATCACCGGATCCAATCCAACGCGTTGAACTCACAAGTAAAACCGGATAGCTGTATATTTCACCTGTAAAATCGGACTGCGATTAGTTTTGAACTGTACCTTCGGCGCTCATTGGGCGGATAATGTAATGCAACAATAAAATGAAATTATTGACAATATTGTTTATCGAGTGCTCAGGAATAGCCCTGGCACAAGAAAAAATACCTTTTGAGGGAATAGATCAGACTTGGCAAAATGGAGCTGACCGAAGAGATTCCTCTGTCTTCAAAGGCATGAAATATTTCATGCCCACGGTTCTGATCGATGTTAACTACAACTACTCATTTAATAATCCGATTGACAATACTGTGGTAGGATCAACAGCGCTTGCCCGCCACAACGAAATGCAGGTTTCGGCTGTGCATTTTGGCGGTGATTTCTTGTATAACAATGCCCGGGCAAGAATTATGACACAGTTCGGAACACGATCAACGATCATCCCAAGAGACGATCTTAGCCCTTATCGCGGTCAGTATGATCTGGCAGACGTGTACCGTTATCTAAGTGAGGCTTATGCCGGCTATCATATCAACAAATGGTATGGCATCAATGTCGATGCTGGCTTGTTCATGTCCTATATCGGCTTGAACTCTTACTACCAGGCAGAGAACTGGGAGTATCAGGCATCGTTTACTTCTGATAATACTCCATGGTTTTTTAGCGGATTGCGGATTCAAATTTTTCCCACAAAGAATCTTAAAATTGAGCCATGGATCATTAATGGATGGCAGAGCTATGGTAAGTTTAACAGCCTGCCCGGTTTAGGAGGCAGTATTACATGGATGTCAAACGACAGTAACATTAAACTCATCACCAATAATTACTACGGGACTGACGCCGGGGGAATTCCGCAGAGAAAAAGGTTTCATTCTGACAATAGTGTAATGATCAGATATTATAACCGCCCAGGCGGAAGAGGGATTAACAAAATGGCGTTTTCTATGACGGGTGACGTTGGCTTTGAAAAAGGTGGTGGAGTTAATGGCTTCAATAACGATGATCCTTCAAACCCCGCCCAGTATTTTGCCAGCGCTATGGTGTATCACAGAACATGGTTTTCCAAAAACAAACTGGCCTGGACATTAGGAGGAGGCATCATGAAAAATCCTGGTCGCTACCTAGTACTCTATCCAACAGGACAAGCTAGTCCCCTGCCTAACCCATCAAACCCAACTCAGACCGCAGGTGCCTTTCCATTCAGTGCCAACCCGGGAGATCAGTTTGAAGGCTGGGACTGCTCTACCAACTTTGATTTTATGCCGGCCCAAAATATTACTTTTCGCGCTGAATGGGTTCACCGTGAGGCAAGTGCACCTTATTTCGCAGGTCACGGAGGAGTTACATCTCAAACAGGTTTAACGACTACGCCATTGGACCCGAGTTGGAGACCAGACCTGGTTAAATCCGAAACCCGGATCATTTTTGCAATACTGTTCAGGTTGTAGTTAGACTTAAATAGGAAGTTGGACTAAAGGAATAATGATTTCTTTGATAATAGCTTCTACGCCGGTGCATCATACTTTATTACCGTTTTGTGACTCGTGTTATTTCTCTACCTTTCTTTTATGAATCGAATTTTGCCAGTATTGTTGTGCATTGCATTCGCCAGCTGCACGTCCCAAAAAAAGGAACCTCCCATGTCAACATTGACGACCGACTCCCTCGCTGCACAACCCAAAGTTTACTCGTTGCAGAATAAAAATGGACTGAAAATGTCTGTTACAAACTTTGGTGGCCGAATCATTTCCTTTTGGGTGCCAGACAAAAATGGCTCGATGGGCAACATTGTACTCGGCTATGACTCGGTAAGCCAGTACCTCACGGGAAATCCTTATTTCGGCGCGATGATCGGCCGGTACGGCAACCGCATTGCCAAAGGAAAATTTTCTCTGGAAGGAAAGGAGTATCAACTGGCTACTAACAATGGTGCAAATGCACTTCATGGTGGCCCCAAGGGGTTTCACAACCAATATTGGCAGGCCACGCCCAGGAAGAATATCGAAGGAGATGCTCTTGAACTTCGCTACCAAAGTGTGGATGGAGAAGAAGGCTATCCGGGGACCCTGGATGTAAAAGTTGTGTACACGCTCACGAATCAGAATGAATTAGTGATCGATTATGAGGCCTCGACCAACAAGTCAACCATTGCCAATTTAACGCATCACTCTTTTTTCAACCTGGCAGGCGAGGGGAGTGGTGATATTTTGAATCACATCCTCACTATTAACGCTGACCGTTTCAATCCGGTGGATGAAGGACTTATTCCAACCGGGGAATTAAAACCGGTGAAGGGCACTGCTTTTGATTTCTTAACACCACACAAAATTGGAGAGCGGATTCAACAGGATGATCCGCAACTGATAGTTGGAAAAGGATATGACCACAACTGGATACTAAACAGAAAGTCTGACGAACTTTCTCTGGCTGCCATAGTATCAGAACCTTCCTCCGGCCGGGTGATGGAAGTCTGGACCACCGAGCCAGGACTTCAATTCTATTCCGGAAATTTCCTGGACGGTTCCGACAAAGGCATCAGCGGAAAACCCTATAGCTTCAGAACGGCCTTTTGTCTGGAGGCTCAGCACTTTCCTGACTCACCTAACCAAAAGGATTTTCCTTCAACCTTTCTCCGACCCGGGGAAGTATACAAGCAGAAAACGGTGTACAAGTTCTTGGCTAATTAGGTAGCGACTACCGATCACCCACTCACCAACCTCCCAGTTACCCACTCACCCAGCGCCGGCCCGTGCTTAAACCCATGGCCCGACCCTCCACCCAGGAAAACAATATTGTCAGCTCCCGGATGTTTTTCAAAAAGAAAATTTCCGTCTGGAGAATTTTCGTAAGGACATACACGACTTTCTACCAGAGGTGCATTCGTTAGGCCTGGAAACCGATGCGAAATAAAAGCACGGGCATGGGCGAGGACGGCAGGATCGTAAGTCCGCTCGCCA
>JAYWDR010000277.1:0-14364 GCA_043779735.1 Cyclobacteriaceae bacterium
ACCAGAACCTTATGATTGGGCTAAAGCCCAGATTTTGTTAGCCTCAAAATCCTCGAGCTAAAGCTCGTGGCAATTGATATTGGGATCCGCGGGTGTCCCGTTGACGAATACAGGAGGGTTACCCACTTTTCTTTATGGACAGGAGTGTGAATTCAGGCGTGGAGATCGTATCGCTTTTATGAAACATCCGATCCTGAATGGTGGCTTTCAACTTCAGCGTTTTAATACTAAAAAGGATGAGGAAGCCCGTTGAAGCCATGCCGTAGCGAAGGGTTCCGTCCAACGGAGTTTTGCTTCTGAGGTCTTTGGAAAGAATAGGAAATCTGCCATCAAATGGAATTCCGCAATTCGGGTAGCTAAATTCCTTCTGCCAGTCAAACTCTTTGAAGGAGCCATCTGAATTTTTTACGTAGAAGTCGACAAAAATATTATAGTGATTCTGATTGAGTTGAATGTAGAAGGTATCGACTGTTGAGTTCACTGGTTTGATTTCCCAACTGATGCAGTTATAGGGCTTCACAAAGGCAGGGAGTGTGTCAAAATTAGGGTTGGTGCGCTTGGTTTTATAGGTAACATAAGACCCATCGTTAAACCTCAGATAGTACTTATCATTGAACGGAGGGCCCGTTTCGGCAGGGTCAATGCCGAGATCACCGTCCCCATCCTTGAAACGCAGACTTAAAATAAGGGAATCGGGATCGGATGTATTTGCAATATCTTTGAATATGATTTTATCAAACTCGATTTTAGGGATAATGGAGTATACCGGCGGTTCAAAGCAGGCAGTCAGGAGGACGACCCCTATCGCACTAATAGTCATCCAATTTCCAATTGACTTCATTTTCAATGCATTCAACCTGTAAAATTGTAAATGCTTGCAGACTTTTGAAAGTATTACACAGGATTTATATCCGTTAAACGAACAAGCCTTCGAAGAAATTGCCTTGAAACTTTTCCGAGCCCAAGCTGCTGAAAACACGGTATACAGGAATTACCTCGCTTATCTCGGGGTAGACATTGAGAGGGTAGGAGCGATGGGAGACATACCATTTTTACCGATAACGTTCTTTAAGACACATGAAGTAACTTCTGGTAGATGGGCTCCAGAAGTGATATTTACCAGCAGCGGTACCGTTGACAAGGACGTCAGCCGGCATTTCATACCATCACTACCGTTCTACCTTCAGCATAGCCAAAAGATATTTGAATCATTTTTTGGTCCACTGGAGCAATTCCATGTTTTGTCCCTGTTGCCGTCCTACCTTGAAAGGACAGGATCTTCGCTGGTAGCCATGGCCAAACACTTCATTTTGGAAAGTAAGTCGCCATTCTCAGGATTTTACCTGAACGACCTGGACCGACTTGCCGCTTCGCTGGAGAGACTAAAAGGCGAAAGAAAGGTCTTGCTGTTAGGTGTCTCATTCGCTCTCCTGGAACTTGCAGAGAATTATGATATTGACCTGGGGCATTGTTTGGTGATGGAGACTGGCGGTATGAAAGGGAGGCGCAAGGAGATAATACGCCTCGAACTCCACGAAATTCTTCGCAAGAACCTCAATATTGAAAGGGTATGCTCCGAATACGGGATGACAGAACTATTGTCTCAGGCGTATTCATTTGGAGAAGGAATGTTTCGTTGTCCACCATCAATGAAAGTGCTCGTAAAGGAAGTAAACGACCCATTTAGCGAGGTAATTCTTACATCAGGGAGAATTAATGTAATTGATCTGGCGAATACCCACTCCTGTGCTTTTATTGAAACTCAGGATTTAGGCAGATTGTGCCAGGATGGTCATTTTGAGGTACTTGGCAGGATGGACAACAGCGACATCCGGGGCTGCAATTTGATACTGGGATGACCTTTTTAATCGCCAAAACGACAAAATCTTACGTTGAGTTTGCGAAAGAGAGCAGGTTTCATACTTTTGTTATTCATAAACCCATTCCAATGAAAAGAGTTCTAGCAGTCCTCGCCCTTCTGGTGTTCCTTGCTTCCTGTAGCCAGTACACCTGTCCTACGTATAGTAAGAAAGAGGTGAAGAAAAACAACGAGCATAAGATTTAGACTCTTAGATTAGGCTCTTAGAATTTAGACTCTTAAGTTCTAGGCCATAGACAGGTGGCTATAGATACTTTTTTACGTCTTCTGCACGGATAGTGTCGCCAGCCATTATCACCAACCTTTCTATCACATTCCGGAGTTCACGGATATTTCCGGTCCAGGGGTGACCCTCCATTAATTTTACAGCCCTAGGTTCTATTTCCTTTTTCTTCGAACCGTATTCCTCGGAGATATCTCTCAGGAACCTCTCTGCCAGCGATTGGATATCCTCCTTTCTCTCCGCTAGTGCGGGCACCGCAATTAGAATTACGCCAATTCGGTGATATAGGTCCTCACGAAAGTGGGATTCTGAAATCTCTTTTTTTAAATCTTTGTTGGTGGCTGCCAATACTCTCACATTGACAGAAATATCTTTGTCGCCCCCCACCCGTATGATTTTATTCTCCTGCAGTGCCCTCAGGACTTTTGCCTGGGCGGCTAGGCTCATGTCACCGATTTCATCCAGAAACAGGGTGCCTCCTTCGGCCTGTTCAAACTTACCAATCCGCTGCTTTATAGCCGACGTAAACGATCCTTTTTCATGTCCGAACAATTCACTCTCGATTAGCTCACTGGGAATGGCGGCGCAATTGACCTCCACAAAAGGGCCTTCACTGCGGTTACTTTTTTCATGAATGGAACGGGCCACCAATTCTTTTCCACTTCCATTCGGTCCCGTGACCAACACACGGGCTTCAGTTGGTGCCACTTTTTCTATCATCTCACGAACGCGTTCCAGGGCAGATGACTGGCCGATCATCTCAAATTTTCGGGAAACTTTTTTGCGCAGAGATTTGGTCTCCTTCACGAGGGTATTCCGGTCCAGGGCATTGCGGACAGTAATGAGAAGTCTGTTAAGATCCGGCGGCTTTTGCAAAAAATCATAGGCACCCATTTTAATAGCGTCCACCGCCATCTCAGTAGTGCCATGTGCAGAAATCATGATGAAGGGGGTATTGATATTTTTGTCCTTTGCTTTTTGAAGTACTTCCATGCCGTCTATCTTCGGCATCTTGATATCACAAAACGCAAGATCATAGAAATTTGCTTCAAGCAGGAGGAGGCCTTCTGCGCCGTCTTTGGCTTCGTCTACCTCAAGTTTCAGCTCTTTCTGGTCCAATAAAATATCTTTCAGCACCGCCCGGATGCTGGTTTCATCTTCAATGATCAGGATTCTTGGCATAGGACAAAAATAGTGAAACCTGCCGCGCTTTCAGGCAACAGGTTTCATGTAATAAAAAATGCAAGCTTGTAAGCCGGGTCCTGTTCCTCAACCTGAGTTGGGGTCCTTATCATTTATCTGGTCACGACATCACTGCCGGACTCCATCAGCCTACCCGTCCCGATACCCTTCCTGATTGCTCAGGATCAAGTAAGAGCGAGCCGCTCACTTTATCGGGACATATTTGGCCTTTCAACTCGTAAGGTTTGCCATGCCCCCGGTGTCACCACCGGAGCGGTGAGCTTTTACCTCACCTTTTCACCTTTTCCCCTCTCCGACAAGTCGGGGTGGGGTAGTCTGTTTTCTGTGGCACTGTCTGTTCCGCCAACTGGCGGGCCTTCCTGTTAGGAAGTACGATGCTCTGTGTTGCCCGGACTTTCCTCCCCCTGTATTGCTACCGGGAGCGATAAGACCACTTGCGACGCAAAGCTAGGGGAAAAAATTACGAATTACGAATGAGGGTAATTACGAATTGTGGCTTGGAACCCCATGTCCACAAATCCGTAATTCGTAATTGTTTAGTGAATATCTGCGCCGGTCAGTTTCATCTCGTACTGATCTGCCAGGTTTGCAACCTCCTGGAGCATCTCCTTAATGTCATCTTCCGCCACAGCCGTCAGCGATGATACCGCTTCAACCTGGAGATAATTTTCGCTGATAATGAATCGGCAATAGTTAAAGAAAGCCGACTGCTCCAAGAGCATCTTGTAGTCAATGGAATCATTCATGGGGCAGACTTTGGAAGTGAACGTAATTACCTTCCTGTTATATAAGGTGCTTTGTTTGATATTGCCCATAACAGTCTGAAAACGATTGCCAGCCACTGGAATAATGACTACAGAAATCGTTTGGTTGTACTCAATATATTGCCCACTGATCTGGTCGGCATATTTCTTCATGAAAGCTGTTAAATCCATAAGGTCTAAGTTTTATAAACTCCTCCTAACACTTCCTCAAATTAAGTAATTCCATCCATAAAAAGTACTACTCAAAAGTAAATCGGATGAAATTTGATACCCTGGCTTGAAAATTCAATAGTGGGTGCCGGAAACTTAAAAATAGTCAATACGTAGAGTGCCGAATTCAATATTTTTGAGGAGGGCTTGAGTCGTTCCAGGTTTAAATCAACGGATAGGAAATACTTTCTGTGCGGTGTGAAATTCATCAATTCGTTTTCCTGATCACGACCATAAATCATTCCTTCTGCGCCGATGCCAATGGCAAGGGTGAGCCAAGGAGGCAGTGGGAGCTTCTTAAAATTGACGCTATACCAAAATGTCTGACCATTGTAGTCTTTCAGTATTTGTGCCAGGAATCCATCACCCAGCATTGTGGGCCGGAGTGGGGCGAAGGAAGTGGGATGAAAGGAGAACTTGGGCCATATCTTGATCTTGCTCCAAAGCATTCGCTGGGTTAGGAAGGCGCTGCATCCCAGCAGGTTGGCAAGAATGTCAAAAAGGGAGGCGCCGTACATGGTAGAGAAGCCATCTGGAATCTCAATGCTTGAAACGAATAGAAACCCGAGGCATGCACCTACTTTCGCTGCAGTTCGGTCGTGAAGCTGTGCCCATGACAGCAAAAGAGTCGCCAACGCGCTTACCTGGAAGGCCCAGAAGAAGTGAGCAAGTTTGTCCATTTGCTTCCATTCGCCCCCATCATTGAAGAAGTGGAAGGAGGAGACCCATTGGTGTGAATACCAGGTATACCCAAGCGCCATCATGAGCAGGAGGTATATGCCCACTGAAAATAATAGTACTCCCTTTACCCGTGGTTTATTTAGACCATATTTGGAGAGGCGTTGAAGGAAAGCTATAATAATTCCCATTAGGGTCATCAGTTTTTGTCTGGAGGGGGATTCTCTTCCAATTCCCTTTTTCTTCTTTCTCTGGCAGAACGGAGGAGGTCCTTAAATTCATTAAAATTCTCAGTATACAATAGGCTGACCCCTGTTGTAATTCCGGAAGGTTGTGTGTTCAGAGAGCTCTGCAGTTGATTTACGCTGGACCTGCTATACATTTTCACCTTAAATTTTCCGTCGGGCGTCAGGAGATAATCCACTGTCCAATCGCCGGCGATCGTGGCAATTTGAGAAGTATTAGTTTGACTTCCATAGCTGCCATCCTTGGTTACCCGAAGTCGGCCACTGAGAAATGAGTAAGACATCCGAAGTTGAAATGTGTTGAATGCTTCCTGATCGAGGGTGCCCAGATCAAGATCTATTTCAAGGTTTTGGTCTACCTGGCTGAGCCAATAGCTCAATTGATTTGATAACAACTCACTCACACTGTTGTACAACTGGTTGGTGGCGCTTGTTGTGAAGGCATCTGTCGGCGAGAATTTTCGTAAAATGATCAAACTAAAGGCCTGGCGGCGCATCTCCTGTTCATCAAGCTTTGCCTTGAAGACGCCGAATTCAAACTTTAGTCGTACCGACCCTCCTTTGCCATTTGAGGTTACGTTGACGTTGTCAGGAAGCTCGGGTGCGGCAATGTCAAAATTGATATCAGGAGAAAGCATCGGCCCGTCCAGCTTCAGCAACACCTCCACCGGATATTTTCGTCTGATGTTAGGATCATTGATGAGGGTTTGGTCTGCAATGATAGGAGCCAATGATGTTAGCTGACGGTAGCTGGCAGTGATGTTCAGGTTTCCTTCATAGGGATTACCAAACCAGGTAATTTTGCTACCAGGCTTAACAGTGAATTCCTTGTTGATGATATCATATAAGGTGAAGTTGTAGGCGCCTTCAGTAAACTCCATAACGCCAAACATATTAAAGTCGCCCTTTGTATCGATCTGAAGTTTTATATCGCCTTTGCCCCGGCCCCGGATAATATCACCTGATTTAATGTCAAAAATGATTTCTGCATACGCATCCGGTGTAACATCAATTTCCAGGTCGAGGGTAAGTCCTGTTAGTTCGCGCTTCCGTGCCTTGGCTTTTACAACCTTTTTGCTGGCACTGTTTGTAAAATTGATGAATTGAATAAATTCTTTCTTGTCTTCCGAGGCAATGCCACCCACCGGAATGGAGAGACGCGTATTCTTGTCTGTTCGCGCATTTGCGGAAATCT
This sequence comes from Cyclobacteriaceae bacterium, assembly GCA_043779735.1. Lineage (GTDB taxonomy): Bacteria > Bacteroidota > Bacteroidia > Cytophagales > Cyclobacteriaceae > ELB16-189. The sequence continues at coordinate 6,398 of JAYWDR010000277.1, forward strand.
TTAGGTTGGAAGCGGGCCCCAGGATGTTCAGGTTGCCTGTGCCGAAAGCCTGGCCGTAAAAAAGATTATTGTCTTTAATTGTTGTGTTAAGTACATTAAAGTTGACAAAGGATGCATCCAGATTGATATGCATTTTTGAGAAATTCCGGTGGGCCACATAGCCTTGCAGGTTTCCTTTATTCTTAAAGCCATCGGTAAGTTCAAAGTTGAGGAACTGAATTTTATCAGGCGCCATAGCAAGTGTGCCTTTGATTGTATAGAGGGTTTTCAGATAGTTGATCATGATCTGACCGTCTTCAATTTTTGCCTGACCGGCGATTTTGGGCTCAGTAAATGTGCCTTGAATGTCATACTCTCCGGTAAGGGTGCCGCCGAGTTGCGAAAAAAGATCTTTCACCACCGGTTCAATTAATTTCAGATTAGCTTTTTCAAGGATGGCCTTTGTATGAAGCGGGCTAACCTTATCCCTGGGATCATAGTAGCCCTTTATATCCACGATCCGATTGTCATGACGATCAACAGTCAAGTCAATATTGAATTGCTCACTGAGGGGGTCTCGTGTATTGTTGCCTCTTACTTCGCCGACAAGAAAATCGTTCACTGTAAGCGAATCGATGGTGAGCTTATTCTCAATGTATCCATTGGCGTACATATCTCTTTCAATAATTTGTGCATTTAACAGACCCTTGAATTTCTCTTTGCTAAAAAAATTGAAGAATGACATATTGAAGTGTTGAACATCAATTCTCAATGTTTTAGCGGGATTGTGAGAGATTGACCCTTCTATATTGATCGATTGTTCGTTATGGGCAAGACCAAGGGAATGAATATCCCATTCTGGTCCATTGAAAAGCGTATAGTTGTCTTTATTAATGGTCCATGGTTCACCCAAAATCTTAATTAGCGAAGGGCGAATCCTGATTCTAGTGCTGTCTTTCAAAAAATCAATTTCAGATCTGAGCCGTACTACATTGTCGTACCCTTCCTGGTCAAAGTCAAGATCAAAATCAATATGATCCCTGTTCCATATTGCTTCCATAAAAAGGTTTTTTGTAACGAGGTTCTTGTTCATTTGCTGGCGCTGAGAATTGATTGTGAGTTGGGCCAGCACTTGTGTGCTATCGCGCACTTTTGACCCATTGAATTCAAGTTCTATGTTGTCAAACGTTTGACCGTTAGCGATCAGGGTATCGATGTTGGTGTAGACATGCAGATTTGACGTAACGTTATTCGAGAACTCCCCCTTTACATGGATTTCTTTTGAGGTCTCCAGGTCAATGTCCAGTACCTGGAAAATTTGATTTACGTTGTGAATGTCGACTTTGATAATCGCGTTGTAGGCCTGATCTGTCTTGCGTTTTGATTGGTAGTACTGTTGGATGGCGATAGGATCATTCTTGAGATTGAGAATAAATTCCCTGACAAGTTTTTCTAAGTCATTGAACAGCGAAGAGTAGTAAAAATCTCCGGTCAGTGAAAGATCCATCATCGAGCTACGAAGGGTGAGTTCACGTTGGCCCTTTTCATTTTCTGAAATAATATGGATAGAATCAAAGCGAATTGATTCATCGCGGAACTGCACCAGTGTTTTCTTGAAGAGCGCCGACCCCACCAGGGAGTCAAGCTCTAATCCCTTACTGTCGATGTCCACATAGGACTGAAGAAAGACTTCTTCTTTTGACAAGTTCAGCTCATGCAGTAATGCCGTATCTAGCCTGGCCTCGACATTAATCAAGTCTTTTCCATGTCGAAAATCGATGGAGCCTGCCATAGTAAATTGCAGATTCGGGTCGTCTATGTTCAGTTCTCCCTTAAAGAATTGGTTGGCAAACCGGGCATTTGATTGAATGTTGGAGTAGTTGTAGCCGCGCACTCCTATGGATGGAATTATGCCCACCAGGGTGAAGTCAGCGGTTTCCTTTGTGAATCCTTTTCCGGTAATTTGTCCGCTCAGGTTGACCTTTTGGAAATTCACGGTATCGATCAAAAATGCCCCAAGATCGAAATTGGTTAGCTTGAGCTTGCCTTTATATGATGAGAGGCCAATATTACCTTCAGCAATTTTGTAGTTAATGTCTGACTGAATTTGTCCGAAGCGGGTTACCAGATCGCCATCTGCAACAAAGTCATTGATAAACCCAAGAAAATTTCCTTTAAGTTTTACGACATTCAGCGGCCCAAGATTCTTCACAATATTATCCGGGAGAAATGGAGCAATATCGCTGGCCGCTACTATCGAGGGACTGAGCTTGGCATTAATAAACGTCTCATTAATTGTTGGAAGTCCGTCCATCTCAAGGCTGCCGTTGATCGCCGTAGAGCCCATCACAATTTGCATCGGCCTAAACGTAAAGTGACTGACCTTTCCATTAAACCGGCCATTGAGAAGAATGGGCGTACTCAGTTTCTCAAGTCCAGTGGTGAAATAGGCTAGATCTTCAGGATAGAGTTTGGTATCCTTTAGCCGTGCGTCAATGGTAACCTTATTGTTGAAATCATTCATATCAACTTGTCGTTGATATTTGAAAATGATGGTGTCTGAAATATGACTTTTGTTGTAATTCAAATTGAGCCCGAGGAACTCCATAGATCGCTGACTGATGCGAAAAAAGGTGCTGAGATTCTTCACCTCGAGATTGGTTTTTTCATGCTTGATATCAAGGGAGGCCAATTGGAACTCGATGGTATCACCAATTATTTTGAAATCTCCCAGGTTGCCCCCGTCTACGGAAACCTGGAAGTGGTTATAGTCGAAGCCATTCTGGATGGAGTCCTTGTCAGTTATATTGTAACCAAACCTAGATTGCTCCACTTGCACTTCGCCGATGTTTATTTTTGGGCCCCCGCTGCCCCCGCCGCCAGATGAAAATTGTTTATTTATTTCGGAGATAAAAATATTAATATTTAGATCCTTACTGGAGTCAGATTCTGGAATAGTTACTAAATTTACATAGCCACCGGTAAGGGTGACTGCATCCAGGTTGATGTTTTTGTTTTCATTTAGCGTGCTCAGACGGAAATTGACAAAGAGCCGTTTCGCCTCTATCATCGTATTGTGCTTCGGGTCTGTGATTCTTAGATTTGTAATCTCCAGGCGGTCATACCACAGGAAGTAGAATTTATCAAGCTGTATGTCAAAGCCGGAAACCTGTGAGAAGCCGCGGGTGAGCCTGTTGACCAGGCTTTTTTGTACGGCAGGTATTTGCAGGACACTGTAGCCGACAATTAGGAATACAAATGCAGTATAAAGGCTGTAGAACACAATTCTCTTCAGCCATTGCAGAACCCGAATTTTAATAACTTGCCATTTCATTTAACAAATATGCCGCCCATTATCCTTGCCATTGAGTCATCGTGTGACGAGACTTCTGCTTCTGTGATAAGCAACGGTAAGTTACTTAATAATATTATAGCCTCGCAAAGTGAGCACCATATGTACGGTGGCGTAGTGCCAGAATTGGCATCACGCGCCCATCAACGATTGATCGTAGGTGTGGTGGACGAGGCAATGAAAGGCGCAAAATATAAAATAGAAGAGCTGGATGCTGTCGCATTTGCCTCTGGGCCAGGGCTTATGGGTTCTTTGTTGGTAGGAGCCTCGTTTGCGAAGGGCCTGGCATTATCACGTGGAGTGCCGTTGATTGAAGTGAACCATATGCAAGCCCATATCCTGGCGCACTTCATTGAAGATCCTAAGCCCGGATTTCCCTTTTTGTGCCTTACCGTCAGCGGTGGCCATACGCAACTGGTCGTGGTCCGGGATTATCTCGACATGGAAATTATCGGGCAAACACAAGATGACGCTGCCGGCGAAGCCTTTGACAAGGCTGCGAAGATATTAGGACTGGGGTATCCTGGTGGACCACTCATTGATCACTACGCAAAGGACGGTGATTCAGATAAGTTTAGGTTTCCGAATACAGATATGCCAGGCCTGGATTTTTCTTTCAGCGGAATCAAGACAGCGTTTTTGTATTTTATTCGGGATAGTAAAGTAAGGGACCCCGGCTTTGTGGAGAATAACTTACCAGACATTTGCGCCAGCATTCAACACAAAATTATTGAGATGCTGATCAGCCGTCTAAAAATGGCGTCTGCTCAAACAGGGATAAAGCGGGTTGCTATTGCAGGTGGGGTATCGGCCAACTCGAGTTTGAGAAAAGAATTGGCCATCGCAGGCAAGAAATTAGGATGGCAAATTTTTATTCCGGATTTTCAATATTGTACGGATAATGCAGGCATGATTGCCATGGCGGCACACTTCAAGTATTTGCAAGGTACTTTCGCTTCAATGAATTGTGCCCCGGTCGCCAACCTCAGCTTTGATTCACTGAAATGAGACACATTTTTAAGCGCGGAGACAAAAAAACGTATCGGAAAATAGTGTCCGAATTGGACCAGGCTATTTTTCATGATGAAGTTTTGCACCGTGTTTGTTCTACCTTTGCCCTGGCCCGTGATTTTGAATGGTCCTCGCGCTTATTTTTTATAGAAATGAAGGAAGATCATGAAGAAGGTGTTGGAACGTTTTTACACATTGATCACAAAGCCCCGGCTTTTGTCGGTGATGAAATTGTCTTCACGGCCGTAATAGAAGATATGAACGGAGCGGAATTGGTTTGTGGGATTGAGGCCCGTGTGAATGACACGCTGATTGCGTCAGGAAAGACCGGGCAGAAAATGCTGACAAAGGAAAGGTTGGCAGTAGTTTTTTCTAACCGGAAAGACTAAAATGGTATGTCATGGTGAATACGATAGACCTATGACCATTGAGCGCATACTAGATGTCCGCTGACCGATTTTCAGATACAGTCAATATCAAGAACCGACAGGCATCGTTTCAATACGAATTGCTTGATAAGTATATTACGGGCCTTGTACTGAAGGGTACAGAGATCAAGTCCATTCGTGAAGGCAAAGTGAACCTGCAAGATGGTTATGTCTACTTTGCAAATGAGGAGGCCTTTTTAAAAGGAGTTAACATTTCGCCATTTGCCCAGGGGACGCACTATAATCATGAGGCGGCACGCGAGCGTAAACTTCTGTTGAAGAAGAACGAAATAAGGAAACTGAAAGCCAGAACTGAAGAGAAGGGTCTGACCATCGTACCGCTTCGATTGTTCATTAACGACCGGGGATATGCGAAATTGGAAATTGCGGTAGCCCGGGGAAAAAAGCTTCACGACAAACGTGAGAGTATTAAAGAAAAAGAAATGAAAAGAGAATTGGCTCGGACTAAATTTTAGTATCAGCCTTAAATTCATGGAACCTATAGACTTTGGTGTTAGCCGATTAGCGGTCGTTCCGGTTTATAACGATCGCCTTGATTCTGCAAGGCAGATCACCCAACTGTTATTTGGTGATCATTATGAGGTGCTGGAACTTTCGAGTGACAGTAAGTGGGTTAAAATAGTAATCTATTCTGACCAGTCGGAGGGATGGATAGATGTGAAACAACATCACCCCATTTCAAAGGCTTATTTTGATCAGATCAACCAGACAGATTATAAAATTACCGTTGAGATTGCATCGACCGTGCTGTATAAAAAGAGTCCACTCACGATTGTAATGGGTAGCATTGTGCCGATATCAAATAATGAATTATTTAAGATTGAAGAGCAATTCGCCTTTAATGGAGAATCAAAAGGCCTTGGACAGAAGAGAGACATTGATTTTTTGAAAGGAGTCGCCAAGAAATATCTATCTTCTCCGTATCAGGCGGGTGGCAAGAGTCCGTTTGGGATTGATCATGCCGGGTTTGCGCAGATGGTCTACAAAATAGCCGGGTATTCGCTTCAGCGGGATGCGCTGCAACAGTCGGCACAGGGTAAGAAGGTTAAGGCATTTGGAGATGCAAAACCCGGTGACCTGGTATTTTTCTCAGAGAACGGGGCGACAGTTGCGCACGTAGGAATATTGATGGATGATAATAAGATAATTCATTCTTTTGGCCAGGTCAGGGTAGATAAGATTACGGAAGATGGAATTGTTGATGCTCAGACCAAGACTTGCACTCACCTGATTCATTCGATCAGAAGAATAATTTCCTGACCCACGCATTTATTTTGCAGAGGCCCAATTTCTTCGCTAGAAGGGTTGCAGAACTAAAACTTTGGTTTTATCTTTTCAGCATGGATAGCAGGGTATTGGTGCTCAATCAGGACTTTAGTCCACTGATGGTATGTTCAGTGGAACGCGCCTTCATCCTTGTGTATCTCAACAAAAGCGAAATGGTACGCTCGGCCAATGGATACCAAATACGCAGCATTACTCGCAGCTTCCCGAGGCCGTCTGTGATCCGGCTGAATCGTTATGTGAATGCCCCCTATAAAGGGGTAAACCTTACCCGGCAGAATATTTTAAAGCGCGATAATTTTGAATGTCAGTATTGCGGAATTAAAAGAGAACTTACGCTGGACCATGTGATTCCAAGTTCGAGAGGCGGCCCTCATTCTTGGTTGAATCTGGTGACAGCGTGCAAAAGGTGCAACGCAAAGAAGGGTGATTATACTCCAGAAGAAGCGGGCTTGTCGATTCTCCATCGGCCGTTTAAGCCATCCTATACGCTCTTCCTCAGAGACATCAGCGGCATGAAGCAGCAGGAGTGGGATGAGTTCCTTGGCTAAGGCATTAACGCAATGAACATTCCGAGGTGGAAGTAGGGCCCACTTTGAAATCTGTTTTTATTTTCTTAAACTTTGTACACCCAACTATTTTGGGGATTATTACTTTTTCCTGCTTCACTATGGGCAAGGGGAAATTTTCAAAAGTACTGACCCTATTTCTGCTCGGTGCATTGTCGTTTACCTGCAAGGAGAAGACGGGGGTCTGCACGGCATGCTGTGGTAGTTCCGGTACGACCTACTGTAAGGATGGGTGGGAAGAATCGGAGTGCAAAGATTGGACCTCCAAGAAAGTTAACGGTCTTTCGTGGAATTGGTTTGAAGGTCAAACCTGTGCTGCTCGAGGTACGCCAGCCACACCTTGAGTGCTAGAATTTCAGTTTAAACACAGTCTTAATTCCGGGCTCTGATTCTACTGACAACGAGCCATTGTGCATCTGCATGATTTGCCTTGAAAGGCTAAGGCCAATACCTGATCCCGTCTTTTTCGTCGTAAAGAATGGAACGAAGACCCGGGTGAGAGCTTCTTTTATTATTCCAGAGCCGTTATCAACAACTTCAATGATGACTGCGCCCCCAAAATGGCTCCCGGTTATTTTTATTTTTCCGCCCACGATTTCGCTCAGCGCTTCAATTGAATTTTTGACAAGGTTAATCAGCACTTGCTCAATCATTTCTTCATCCACTTGAATGGTTAGAAAGTCAGAAGTACATTCCGACAGGAATTCAATCTTTGTCTTCTTGATCTCTGGCCTCATAAATTGAGCCACTTTTTCAATGAGCCCCTTTACGAGTATCGTCTTAATCTTTGGCTGTGGAAGAGAAGTATATTCCCGATAGGCGTCAATGAATTTTATCAATCCCTTGCTGCGGTTCTCAATCGTACTTAACCCATCGCGCAAGTCCTCGGCACCTTCGCTTTTCAACTCGTAATGATTGTTCATTAGAACCATGTCATGATCGAGGATTTCGCGAAGAGTAGAGGTGAGGGATGAGATAGGCGTGATGGAATTCATTATTTCATGCCTTAGGACACGGGTGAGCTTTTGCCACGCCTCAATTTCCTGCTGTTGCAGTTCCGATTGGATATTTTGTAGGGTGAGGAGCTTCATGGTAGTTACCCTGATTCTCAACTCTGTGGCTTGTATGGTGAGCAGGAAATCCTGATCGGATTTGTAAAGAAGACTCTTACCGGGTTCCACCTCTTTAATTGCCTGCAAAAGTTTGGGGTTTTTGATTGCCAACTCTCCAATGTTCTTGATTGAAGAGACACCCATAAATCGCTTGGCATTTGAATTGATTAATTGCACGTTTCCGTCCAGATCAAATGAGAGTATCCCGGTA
>JAYWDR010000278.1:0-5354 GCA_043779735.1 Cyclobacteriaceae bacterium
GAAAACTGGTGCTTGGTGATTATGGTTAGATCTTTGTTGACGCCGGGCGCAAATGATCGAGCAATGCTCTTTGATTCTGGAAACATCACTTTTGCCGAAAGGTCACTCAGCCTGAACATCTCGCTATAGATCGGCCTATAACACAGTACGGCCAGGAGGAGGCCCATCATCATAATGTATTTTCGTCCGATGTTGTCCGAAAGTTTGCCAAAGAAAATAAATAACGGTGTACCCAGCAGCAAGGCTGTCGCGATGATTGTATAGGACTGCACCAGCTCAAGTCCACATGTTTTTTGTATGAAGGTGAGTGCATAAAACTGACCTGTGTACCACACCACTCCTTGCCCTGCGGTCGCGCCAAATAGTGCCAGCAAGACGAGTTTCAAGTTCTCCTTCTTTCCAAAGCTCTCTTTAATTGGGTTGGAAGAAGTTTTACCCTCGGCTTTGATTTTCGCAAAGAGCGGTGACTCCTGCATCTTCAATCGAATGTAGATTGAAACCGCCACCAGCACGGCTGACAGCAAGAACGGAATTCTCCAGCCCCATTCTGCGAAGGCATCCTCGCCTACCCATTGTCTTACAGCAAGGATCACACCCAATGAGACAAACAATCCAAGTGTGGCGGTAGTTTGAATGAAGCTCGTGTAATATCCGCGATTACCCGCTGGCGCATGTTCAGCGACATAGGTGGCGGCCCCTCCGTATTCGCCCCCCATAGCAAGGCCTTGCAATAAACGCAGCAAGAGAACAATAATTGGAGCCGCAACGCCAATCTGCTGATATCCAGGAACGAGCCCGATTGCAAATGTGGCAGCACCCATCAGAATCAGCGTAACAAGAAACGTATATTTTCTGCCCACCATATCGCCCAATCTCCCGAAAACGATGGCACCGAATGGTCTTACAATAAAGCCCGCTGCAAATGTGGCGAGGATGGATAAAAAGGCAACCGTTGGATTGGAGGACGGGAAGAATTGCCCGGCTAGAATTGTCGCCAAGCTTCCGAAAATATAAAAATCATACCACTCGATGAGCGTACCTACAGAGGAAGCTGCTATGACGAACCACAGATTTTTCTTATCGGCGGGAGATAGGTAGGTTTCTTTCATTATCAACCAATGCGATTAGTGTTCATGTTTCTCACCGCTACCATGCCATGCCTCCGTAATCTTATGAAAAGTGTCATGCAGTGAGGTGAGTGATTTTCCAATCTCTGCATCATCGATACGAGCCTTGATCTGGTCAGCCAGTTTGCGCGCGTCAGTCGCCAATTGACCCAGCTGTGCTTTCACTTCATCGTTATTGACTTTCTCTGGAAGGGGCACCGATTGCCAGGCTGCTGCTGCCTGCGCCATCTCCTCTGCCATCATTTTTGCCGGCTCTACGTTCGATGAATCCTTGTATGGGTGAAATGCCTCCGCCATGATCATGTGAAACGAATCCATCTCGGGCCATTCATCAGAGGAGGACTCAGAAGATGCAGTGTCCATTTTCTTGCCACACCCAAAGGCCGTAAGCAAGAACACAATCAACCAAAAGTTAGTAACTGAAATCCTCATATACTTATCATTTAGTTATTAGTTTCAAGTTTTTCGTATCCTGTATTTCCTTCTTGCCTCAAGGCCATGCACCACCTTTTGGAAGAGGTCAAAGTAAAGCATGACAAATAAGGTAACCGTCATGACCCAAATCGCGGCAAGGTTAAAATAGAAAGTATCAAATATTCTTCCCATAAAGTGCTTCGTGGGCACAAAAAACGTTGCCTGAAAGTCAAAAAAGTTCCGTGGGTGATGGTCTTCAAAGTAAATGGGATAAAATTTCTGAACAAATCGACCTTTATACTCCAGGATGTGATCCATTTCGTTTGAGTTCTCTACACTTCTTTTCACAGCAGCATTCTCATATCGCAGATGCATGGCCTCATACCGTTTCTTCTTCTCAGGAGTATCTGTAAGACTGGCCACCAGAGTTTCCCTCTTATTCTTTGCCTTGCTTGACCTGCTTGCATACACTCTTCTCAATTTCTCCAGTATAGATTTAGTAGTGTCCCCCACCACTGAATTAAACCTTCCAATTCTAAGCAATTCTATATCAGGCAACTTTTGCGGGGCGATTAGGCTTACCTCGTCAATCAATTCATTTCGAAGCAAATTCAGGGAATTGACCATGCTGGCATTATTTTCATCGCGCCACCGGCCCGGTTGGCTCAATACTTTCGTCAGTTCGGATTCCAGCTTGGGCACCAGGAAATTGCGTTTGTACTCCGCTACTTTCTCCTTTTGACGCAATTCATAGAATTGCTTCTCAAAGGGATTGTCCTTGAATTGTGTTACCATAAATGCCTCAAACGCCCAACGAGAAGCCATCATTTCACCCAGCACAGGAATGCCGTTAGGCTTGCCCACTTCAGGATTGAACTTGTCAAAGGGGATGACAACGCCACTCAACAACAACTGCGGAATCACCAGCACCGGTATTAAAATATAGATAGTTACGGCGGAATCAAAAGCAGAAGAAATATTCAGGCCCAGGAGATTTGCAAAACAAGAACAGGAAAATATAATCCACCAATACCGCATCTCGGTAAATGGAATTTCAAGGACAATATTCCCCACGACTATAAACGTGAGGGTTTGAATGGCCGACAGCACAAAAAGTATGATCACCTTTGACACCAGGTAGCTGCTTCGGCTCAATTGAAGAAAGCGTTCGCGCTTCAGAATTTTTCTGTCACGAAAGATTTCTTCTGCGCTCACGATGAGCCCCACAAAGAGGGCGACCACGACGCTCATGAAAAAGTAAACGGGTATGTTGTGGTTGGAGTAAAACGTGTACGCGGGCTTGTCCACGCCAATTTCTTCATGGTACTTTACAAAGTAGGCCATGAACAGAGCGAGCAAGGGTGAAAGGGAAAAATTCACTACCATGTACTGGCGATTCGCCGCTTTTGACAGAACATCACGCTGGACAAAGACCACCAGTTGTTTAAACCAGTTGGGGATTTTCTGTGTAACCGGTAACGGATCTTTTACTTCCTCAATCCTTGTAATTTTTATTTTTTGCTTAAAATACTGATACCATTGGCCGGGGGAAACTTTACGCGTGTTGGTAAATCGTCCAAACTCATTCACCAACCGTGTTTCAATAATATTAAATACTTGCTCTGGATTTATGTTTCCGCACTCGGGACATGCCCCGGGTGTTTTGGCGGCCGCATTGACAATTTCCTGAAAGTAGTTTATCGCTTCAACTGCTTTGCCATAATAGATTTGAAAACCTCCCACATCCAGAATAATCAATGCATCAAACATCTTGAAGATTTCGGATGATGGCTGATGGATCACGGTGAAAATCATCTTCCCTCGCAGGGCCAGTTCCTTCAGCAGATCCATGATATTCTCCGAGTCACGTGATGAAAGGCCTGAGGTGGGCTCATCGACAAACAGGATAGCTGGTTCCCTGAGTAATTCCAACCCGATATTTAGGCGTTTCCTTTGTCCACCACTAATGGTCTTCTCCATCGGCGACCCTACCTTCAAGTCACGCGTCTCTGATAGTCCGAGACTGACAAGCACTTTCTCTACGCGTTCAGTAATCTGTTCCTTTGAATGGTGACCGAAACAAAGACGTGCGGCAAAGAACAGGTTTTCGAAAACAGTAAGGTCCTCCATCAAGAGATCATCCTGGGGAATAAAGCCAATAATTCCCTCTACTTGTTCCGGATTCTCATGAATATCTATTCCATTGATGAGCACTCGTCCGCTGGAGGGCTTCTCTGTTCCATTCAACACATTCAACAGCGTTGATTTTCCAGAACCACTGGCGCCCATAAGTCCAATAAGCTTCCCTCCTTTTTCCGAAACAGTCACATTTTGCAGGCCAGCCCTTCCACTCTTAAAGTGATAGAAGATATGCTCTGCCACAAAACTAATTTCAGCACCCGATTCCTCGAAGAGAAATTTTCCAACTACATCGCTATAATAAATCGATTCAATTTTACTTCCGCGGATGGTAGAACCTGTTGGAAACACATCTACTTTGCGACTCTTCAGCGGCTGACTGTTCAGATACAAAGAGGTAATACCGAGATACTTTACAAAGTACGTCTCAATATCAGCCAGTCGAAGCACCGTGATAAGGCCTGTCAAGTTTTTCGATTGGATTCTAGGTCCGGCATGGACAAGTTCACCGGACCCCTCATCAACGATGAGTATGTTCTTCAGGTTAAGTTCTTCGCTGTCCTGGCCTATAACAAATGTCCGCATTGACTGTAGGTCCTTCAGTGGAATCTTCAATGCTTCACCAATATAAAAGATCAGATTCCCCTGCCTCTCTGAAATGTGACCATCGGCAAATACCAGCTCGATTATCTTGACCACCAGCACCGCCTTCTGCTGCATAGTCAGCGCCTGGTTCACCTTTTTAGCAATCTGCATAATCTTTGCCCAGTCATCGACAAATTGCAACGTTACCTCATCCACATTGCCAAGGTCACTTGCGGACACCTTTCTGTTGGCCTTTACAAACTCATCAAAAAGGTTGAGATGGTAGCGGATCGCTTCCTGGCTGAGGTGCAGAGACAAGAAGTCCTTAATATTGGTGCGCTCATCGTCCGTTATACGTTCTTTTGCCACGATGGCAAAGAGCTGTATAATGGCTTTCAATAATTCCTCGCTCATGTACCCTTACAATTGTGGCTTAAAATAGATAAAATTGTGCTGTAAGACTTACAACCAAGAATATCTTTCTTTGAGAGACCTCATATCCGTCGGTTAGCCTTCCATTTTTCGTCGATTTATTATTCCTTTGTCAATTCAAGTCCCCTTCACACACCCCTATGAAAAACAAACTGAGTATTTTTGTATTCCTCTTGAGTTGCCAGGCAGGCTTTTCCCAAAACTCCATCCTATGGGAAATAACCGGCAATAACCTGATGACCCCCTCGTATCTGATGGGCACCCTGAAATTTATTGGCGAAAAGGAATATTACCTTCCTGCCGAAGCCCTCACCATGATGAAGAAGTGCAAGACTTTTGCCATTGAAGACCGCGTGGATCACAAGGCGCAGCTTGAACTGAATAAGGGCGCCCACTTTCCTAACGGAAAATCGTTGGCCACCGAACTCTCGCCTTCAGACTACGAGAAGATAACCAGTTTTTTCACCTCTGAATTCAAGATTTCAAAATCCGCGTTTGATAAAGACTATGCTAGACTAATACCGCTGGCCTTGTCAATCAGTATGACCCGGATGTCGCTTGGCGAGAATGTGAAATTCTATGACATCGAATTATTAAAATTAGCAAAGAAGAACCAAATGGAAACCTACAGCCTGGAACCCATTGAAAGAGAATTAA
>JAYWDR010000279.1:0-5353 GCA_043779735.1 Cyclobacteriaceae bacterium
ACGGTTTGTAGCTGGTAGGGAACCAACGCTGCGAAGTCGATGGTCTCTGAAATTTCAGCCAGCGGATTGGCTGCAGGATCCCGGATAATCATGTCCATGCCCGTCACCAGACTTCGTATCACCATCATTGCGCCAGCAATGAAACGTACGTCAAGGCACACAAGAGCGGTGTAACCAGGACGTAGTTGAAGAGCTTGCTCAGTGAGTCTGGCACTGGATTCCAGTTGGTTTCTTTTGAATCTAATTTTTTTGGATGTGCCCGTGGAGCCGGACGTTTGAAATTCAAATTCTTGCTTGCCAGTCAGCCAATCCCGGCACAGTTGTACGACTCTGTTTTCCTGATCGGAGAGTGAAACGCTCGGGATCCCCTTCATTAAGTCCTGAGTGGTCAGCCATTGGTTGCCAGCGTTCAATCTAAGAGGCCGGATCATTTTGTATTTGCGGTAAGAACGAAAATCCCTGTTACGGAAATTTTGGGAACTTGGAAAAATCGGGTTCACGTTTTTCAATGAAGGCGTTTCTTCCCTCCTTGGCTTCTTCGCTGAGGTAATACAGGAGCGTGGCATTGCCGGCTAACTCCTGGATTCCAGCTTGCCCGTCCAATTCAGCGTTGAGTGAGCTTTTCAACATGCGGATGGCAAGAGGGCTTTTCTTTAAGATTTTTTTGCCCCATTCCACGTACGTTTCCTCTAGCTTTTCCAGGGGTACAACTTTATTCACGAGCCCCATATCAATAGCTTCCTGTGCGGAGTATTGGTCGCATAAATACCAAATTTCCCGTGCTTTTTTCTGCCCTACGATGCGGGCCAGGTAAGAAGCTCCGAATCCACCGTCGAAACTTCCGACGGCTGGTCCGGTCTGTCCGAAGCGGGCATTGTCTGCCGCGATGGTGAGATCGCACACCACGTGCAGCACGTGTCCGCCGCCAATTGCCCAGCCGGCAACAGCGGCAATGACCGGTTTTGGAATTGATCGAATGATTTTTTGAAGATCCAACACATTCAGACGGGGCACTGTATCCCCACCTACATATCCGCCGTGGCCGCGAACATTTTGGTCGCCGCCGCTGCAAAATGCTTTTTCACCTTCCCCAGTTAGAATGATCACACCGATTGTTGTATCCTCACGGCACAGCTGCATGGCGTCAATCATTTCCTGTACTGTAAGGGGCGTAAAAGCATTGTGAACATTCGGGCGGTTGATACTGATTCGCGCGATCCCTTCATACTTATGAAAGAGTATCTCCTTGTATTCCTTGATAGGTTTCCAGTCGTATTTAAGGTTCATGGCTTATTAATTTTTTTAAACTCCTCAAATATTTTTTTATTCCTGGCTTGTGAGGATTCCATTTCCAGGATTTTGGCATTCTTTCCAGATGTAAAAAACTTTTTCAGCGACGTAGTAGGTCCCTCCAAATAGGTGAAGCCAAATTCAGCGGCGATTGATCGGGCGTTTAGCTTCTGACGGGTAATAAAGAATTCATCTGCTTCGGGCATGCCGGATGGGCCATCAATCAGATTAAAAATTATTCCACCGTGATTATTGAGCACTATGATAAATAGATTTGGCAAAGGGTAATTGTGCCAGAAGGCATTGCGGTCGTAGAAGAAGGCCTGATCACCGGTGATGAGAATATTTGGAATACCGGAAGTAAGTGAATGTCCTACTGCCGTGCTGGAGCAGCCATCGATTCCACTTGTGCCACGGTTGGCCAGCACTGCGACATTATTCTGGCTGGGTGACAGGCCTATGTGATTGGCATATCGAACAGCCATACTATTGGAGAGATGAAGATTACAAGGTGTGGGGAGTGATTCGATGACTTGTTTTACTATTTGAAACTCACCCGATTGCTTCTTCTTGAAAAAGACTTCCACTCTTTTTTTTGTTTTCTTTTCCTCCGTCAGCCAGGCATTCTCAAAATCGCCCCATGATGTTTGTTTTGGCATTGACAAGGTTTTCAGTCTACTGAAGAACTGTTGTGGATCGGCTGAGATGGCTTTTGTCAGCGATTGAAACGTGTCGGCGGATAAGCCTTCGGCTTGCACATGCCAGTGTTCTTTTGGTCTGTACGTGCGCAAAAATACTTTAAGGTTTTTCGCTACCAGGGATTTCCCAAAAGTTATAAGCAGGTCGGGGCGGAGTGATTCTTTAGCAAGGTTTGGCAACTGTCCTAAAAACGTATCGCTGTACCGGCACAAGAAGGGCAGGGCATGCAGATTGCTGAGTATATCTCCTGCCAGAGGCCAGGGGCATGCAGCATGAAAGTCTGCGAGGGCCTTGCAAAGGACAGGATCAAAGTCATTTTGTCCAGACACCAGCATTATTTTCTTGGCGGCCCTAAGAGAACGGGTAATAGCAGGCCACTCCTTTTCTTGGAGGGAGGTGTTTCCCTTAAGTGGTTCTATGATCCGGACCTTTCTGCGCACGATTTTTTCGCTCGTAGATGGATATAATGGTTCGCGGAATGGTGCATTGATATGAATGGGACCCTGCTGACACTCACGCGAAAGATTGATGGCTTCATTCAGAATGCGGTTTGCATACCATTCCGTATCCGGATGGGTGTAATCCTGCGGCAATTCATAATACTTTTTTACATGTTGGCCGTAAAGTTCTTTTTGGCGGATAGTCTGCCCATCCAATTGATCGATCCATTCCCGCGGTCGGTCTGCTGTGAGAATGATGAGCGGTATCTCTTGAAAATAGGCTTCAGCAACCGCAGGAGCAAAGTTATAGGCTGCAGACCCGGAAGTGCAGACGAGGATCACCGGGGTACGTGTTTGGTGGGCCATTCCTAAGGCAACAAAGGCAGCGCTTCTTTCATCGCTAAATGTCCAGCACCTAATACTTTTGTTACGAGCAAAGGCCACTGTGAGGGGTGCGCTCCTCGAGCCAGGACACAGTACGGCATGACGAATGCCTTTCTTGGCGCAAAGTTCTGCCAGGTTACTTAGGATGTTGAAGTTCACTTGCGCAAGGTAACGAGGCGATAAATTACTTTCTAATGATCGTCTCCAGTGTGTTCATTTTCATCTCTGTTTCTTTCCATTCTTTTTCAGGATCAGAATCGGCCAGGACCCCTGCCCCAGCGTACAAGGTGGCTTGGTTAGGGAAGAGTTGCATGCACCGAAGGTTGACATAGAGGTGACTTTCCTTCTCTACATTTACGGGGCCGAGGTAGCCGCTGTAAAACTGGCGATCATAGCCTTCGTGTTCTTTTAGAAAAGCAAGGCTGGCCTCGAGGGGCATTCCACAGACGGCGGAAGTAGGATGGAGGAGTTTTAGCATGACGGACCCTAGTTGAGGAAAGTTGGTGGCAACCATATCGACATCGAAGTCTGTTTTCAGGTGCAAAATATTTCCCGCTACCACGGTTTTGGGTCCATGCTCTTCATACTCCCTGAGTCGGATTTTCTTAAAGCAACTTATGACGTAGCGTTCTACGAGCGCCTGTTCTTCTATATCTTTTTGATTCCATGAAATGGAGCGCAAGTCGATGCCGGCTTCATATAGTTGAGTGCCTGCAAGGGCTACCGTGTGAAAATGCTGGTCTTTGCTTACCCTTACCAGCATTTCCGGGGTGGCTCCCACCCAGGTGCCGGTGAGTGGACTGGAGAAAACAGAAACCATCGCCATTGGATACAGTACGCAGAGGCGTTCGAAAGTCTCCAGTAAATCAAAGTCATCCCCCAGGGGTACTTGTTTTGTTCGCGACGGGACAATCTTTTCGATGACTCCTCTCAGGATTTCATCACGGCATTTTATGACCAACTGTTTGTAGTCATAATCAGTATGAGGTGGCTGACTAGACCGTGAGGAATAGTAGTAATTGGTTTTCTTAGGACGTAAAGGGGTGAGGTCGTCCTCGTGCAATATTTGCTCAAGGATGCCGTGTGAGTGGACGAGGCTGTCTGATTCAAAGGTGAGAAGTTCATCGGCAGGAAGAAATATTTTATTTTGAGAGAGATTGAAGGGAGAGAACAAAAACCCTGGTGAAGCTTCTTCCAATACTATTTCAGACGATTGTTGAATGTGCTGGCTGGCCGCAAGGTGAATGGCTGTAGAATCGGGAAGTCTCCACAGAGCAAACGAGAATCCGGTATCATAGTAGTGTGACAGAGCCTTTGATAGTAGTTCACTCGCGGATAGATTCGTCCTGGGTTTTGTTTTTTCCATGAAGTCGCTTATCGTTTGTCAATTACCGCCATGGTGATGCGGCTTACGCAGATCAATATATTTTGCTCGTTGACGATCTTAATTTCCCACACCTGGGTCCGCTGTCCCACATGAATGGGGCGGGCTACACCCACCACGAACCCGCTTCTGACTGACTTAACATGATTGGCATTAATTTCCAGTCCTACACAGTTCTTGCTCAAATTATCCAGGGTGCAATAGGCGGCTATGCTGCCCAGTGTTTCTGCCAATGCCACCGAAGCTCCACCATGTAATAATCCATTGGGTTGAAGGGTTCTGTGGTCTACTGGCATTTTCGCTACCAGGAAATCTTCACCTATGGCAGTGATCTCGATGCCCAGGTTTTCGGCCAACGTATTGCGGGAGAAACGGTTAAGCTCCTCCAATGTAATGCCAGGATTAAATATACTCTTCACGTGGTATTGATTTTAATTCGGGACAGTGATTTCTATATCTTTGCGGCCGGCCTATAATGATCCAGATTTGTCAGGAGGATTCGGCATCAGCACGGCCAAATTAGAAGAAATTTGGGCTCTCAAAAAATATATTTAGTTCGACACGGGCAAACGGATTATAATCTGCAGGGAATCGTGCAGGGCAGTGGCATTGATTCATCCCTTAACGGTACGGGAAGGGCACAGGCCCGGGCATTTTATGAGGCGTACAAGAACGTGCCGTTTGACAGGATTTATACCTCAGGGTTGAAGAGAAGCCAGGAGTCTATCACGTCCTTCATCAACGGTGGCATGCAGTCTGAGCCGCAGTCGGGGTTAAATGAAATAAGTTGGGGAAACCGCGAGGGACAACGCATCACCCCTGAAGAAGATGCATATTACCGCTGGTTGCTTAATCAATGGCAGGAAGGCAAGACGTCTATTCCGATAGAAGGAGGTGAGAGCCCTGAGCAAGTTGCCTTGCGTCAGAGACCTTTTCTTGAATTGTTAAAATCGAGGGCAGGAGACAGGACAGTTCTTGTTTGCATGCATGGTCGCGCGATGCGGATTTTGCTTTGTCAGTTCCTTCACTATCCGCTCAGGTGTATGGATATGTTCGAGCACCATAACCTCGGACTTTACCTAATCCATTCGACAGGATATCAATGTATGATAGACCTTTACAATACTACAGATCATTTATCTGGGTTAGCGACACT
>JAYWDR010000280.1:0-5323 GCA_043779735.1 Cyclobacteriaceae bacterium
GATGATATTATGTATGACCGCAGAGCCTGTTTCATTAAATTTGAGAGGATCAAACCCCGCTTTTTCCAGTGTCCAATAAGGAGCACCATCGCCACCGGTAAAACGACTCCACACATCCTGGTGAGGGTCGATGAACACGTTGATCTCATATTCGGCCGCCTTTCTTACGATCGCTTGTATATAGTTCAGATAATCTTCATCATACTTACCCGGGCCGGCATGCTCAATGCCTTCCCAGGTGATCAACAGTCGGATGAAGCGATAGCCCCACTGATGCAGGCGTTTGAAATGTACGTCCGCCTCGTTGAGAGGGAACGGCCTGCCGATGAAAGAGACTATGTAGACGCTCTCATAAAAATCCTCCTTTTGATGACTGGCAATCAGCGGGGTGTAAGGAAGCTTTGAGCTGCCCCCCAGATTAATACCATGTAAAATCATGGTACGGCCACTTTGATCCACAAACCATGCACCTTTCGTTGTAATATTTTTAGACAACGAGTCTTTTATTATGTATATGGCTTTACTAACACTTATTTGAGTGCTTTCAGTTTTTATTAAACCTGAAGAGTCATAGGCAGGAAAAGGAGAGTCAATAAAAAGGTAAAGAAATGTAGCCAGCATCATGGCAAAGAGGACCGCAACAATGCTGAAAAGAATTTTTTTAAGCGGCTTCATGATTTCAATTTTATCTCAGTTTGATATGGTCGGGTTCCACCCATAGGGCCTGCGCTTTTGCTGAGAATAGAATCTCTTTTGAATAATAGGTGAGGGGAAGCTCTTTCGAAGATGCGCTTCATGTGTCCATTGGGTAAAGTGCATTCTCTGAAGCCACGAAATAATGTAAATGATTATGCTGAACCTGAAATCGTTGTGATCGTTGTGGTTCGTCGTAATCTTTGTGTCCTTTCTTCTGATATTTTCCATAGTTGGATATAAACTTGTGCTGTTCAAAATGGCCTTCTTGTCAAACTTGACCAAGTAGGATTAAACCTCAAATGCTTCCGACTGCACATGCTGCAATATTATTGAATTGTTGCCTGTCCGCCGAAGCCTTAGTGTATGCGGATGATGGAACAGGTATCTCAAGGTCAAGTAGGTTTGCCTTTGATTCCTCAAGGGTTTCTCCTTGAGTGTTTACCCCAGGGATTTCCTCGATAAAGGCAATATATCCACCTTCTTCGGTTTCTTCAAAAACAGCGGTCAATTTTAGTTTTGTTTTCATATTGCCTTATCAAAGTATAAAGTTAAGAAAACAAAGAAACTTCTTAACCAGTAAGGGCCTGCCTGCTTGCCTTCGAGAAGCGCTTCGGAGTAGTGAGGCCTGTCAGGCATGTTGACGTTTTGTTGATAAGAGTACAATGTTCCTTTCAGCTCAATCAACAATGAAAAAAAGCAAGGTTATACCGTAGTGCTAATCTATTTTTTGCTCGAGTCTGTTGAACTCGCCAAGGCCACCATAGTAAAGGGGAGGGTTGAAAACGTGGTCACTAATTATAGATAAGGGAAGCTTTTATTTGGTCAATCATATTTATAATAGCGATCTTTGGGAAAATTAAAATTAGAAAAATGAGCACAGCAGATCAATTAATTAAAATCAAAATGGATTCAGTCACTTTACATACTGTACAGGAACCTCTCAAGGCAAAATACCGCAATGAGCCAGGGGCAGCCTTGATTACCTTGAAGGCTTCTTCGAAAGTCGGCGAAGGTATCACTTGCAAAATTGAGACAGGTAAATCCCTGGTTGAAGCCGGACTTCATCCTGCCACCGGCGGGGATGGACTCTCCGCCTGCTCCGGTGACATGCTGCTGGAAGCACTCGCAGCCTGTGCCGGTGTTACCCTGAAGGCCGTTGCTACGTCAATTGACTTTAACTTCGAGGAAGCCTCCGTGGAAGTTGAGGGGGACCTTGACTTCAGGGGCACTTTGTCGGTCGACAGGAATGCACCGGTTGGCTTTAAGGAAATCCGGCTCAACTTCAGGCTGAAGACGTTGGAATCACCCGAAAAAATCGCAACCTTACTGAAATTAACAGAACGATATTGTGTAGTTTACCAGACTCTAACAACGGCGAATACCGTGAAAGTGTCAAATTCATAAGAAACAATTCGTATACCTAAATTTTAATTCTACCTATGCCTAAATTCATTATAGAGCGCCAGATTCCGGATGCAGGGAAACTGAGTCTTGAAAAGCTGAAAGCCATTTCGCAGAAATCACGGGAAGTGCTATGTACGTTGGGGACGGACATTCAGTGGATTCACAGTTATGTCGCCGGCGACAAGATTTACTGCATCTACATTGCCCCGAATGAAGAGCTGATCAGGGAACATGCTCGCCTGGGCGGTTTCCCGGCTAACAGCATTACAAGGGTATCGGCCATTATTGAACCCCTCACGGCTGAATAGTACTTGCTCATTTACTACAAACGGATATCATGAATCGCTCAGGGTGTCTCCTGAAAGACCAAATTATTAGATTTGTTTCATGGAAAGCCAGGGTGAAGCGGCGTTGAAGGCGAAGATTGCGCAACTGGAACAAGAACTGAACCAGCAGCGCGATGAACTTTCGCTCAAAAACAGGGAGTTGGAGATAGAGGCGGCACTTGAAAAAGTACGGGTCAGAACGATGTCCATGACCGTCAGTGCCCAGTTGTCCGACACCTCAGCCGTGCTGTTTCAGCAGCTAAAACATCTCCGGATCAATGTCATCCACGCGGGTGTAGGTATCTTTGATGATCCCAACGGTGCGGTGGAACTTTGGACTACTTTCTCGGGTCAGCATGAGGAAATCAAAGTGCTGGATTATGTGAATCTCCATGTTCACCCGGTTCTGGAGAATACCATTGCTGCCAGGAAAGAGAACAAACCCTATTCACTCACGGTACTGACCAGCGACGAGGTGAGGGAATATCATGAAACCATTTCAACCTTCAAACTTTCGGAGAAGCAATCGCCCTACGCCAGAGAATTCTTCTATTCCTTTTTTTTCCCCGCAGGGATGCTCAATGTAACAGCCTATCAGTCGCTTATCGACGAGGAGAGTAATATCCTGACACGATTCGCTCATGTATTTGGATTGATCTATACACGCTTCCATGATTTACTGATATCCGAATCTAACGTTAAGAATGCTTCCAGGCAGGCCTCGCTCAACAGGATCCGCGCTGAGATCGCATCCATGCGAAGCCGACACGACCTGGAGAAAATTACCCCGCTGATCTGGAATGAACTGACCATACTCGGAATTCCTTTTATCCGTTGCGGTGTATTTATCATGGATGAAACAAACCGCCTCGTCCATACTTTTCTTTCGACGCCTGATGGCAAAGCGATCGCTGCCTACCACCTGCCTTACGATATCCCTTTCACCCTCATCAGCACGGGAGTTGAGCAATGGCGCAATAAACAGATTTACACCGAGCATTGGGATGCTGCGGCCTTTGCAAATTTTTGGGATTATGTGACAAAGATGGACGACCGGTATGCTGAACTTCAGCACCAGGCCGAACAAGTTCCGTCAAGGCTTCATCTGCACCTGATTCCTTTCCTGCAGGGCATGCTGTACGTAGGAAACGTTTCACCGCTTGATGAGGATGCTATTGACTTGCTGAAAGCCGTAGCAGAAGCATTTTCCACGGCCTATGCCCGCTATGAAGATTTTAATAAACTGGAAATGGCGAAGGAGCAGGTTGAAAAAACCCTCGCCGACTTGAAGCTGACCCAGGATCAGCTCGTGCATGCCGAGAAGATGGCGTCTCTCGGCGAACTTATGGCTGGGATCGCCCATGAGATTCAGAACCCGATGAATTTCGTAAATAATTTTTCAGAGGTAAGCAAGGAATTGTTGGCAGAAATGAAAATGTACATGGCTTCAGGGAAAAAGGTAGAAGCAGATGAACTTGCCAACAGCGTAGTCGAAAACCTGGAAAAGATACACCACCATGGCAAGCGGGCGGATGGAATTATCAAAGGAATGCTTCAGCACAGCCGCAATACCTCTGGTCTTAAAGAGCCCACCGACATCAATGCGCTTGCTGAAGAATACCTGCGGCTAACTTACCATGGCCTCCGCGCAAAGGACAAATCCTTTTACGTCTCATATAAAACCGATTTTGACAATGCCGTCGGCAGCATTGAAATCATCGGGCAGGACCTTGGAAGAGTTGTTCTTAACTTGCTCACCAACGCATTCTATGCTGTAACGGAAAAACACCGGACAAAAATGGAGGCGGTGGGGGGCGAGAAATATGAACCTATGGTTTGTATACGCACAAAACGAAATGGCAGTGCGGTAGAGATTCGCATTGAGGACAACGGAAATGGTATTCCACAAAAAATATTAGGAAAAATATTTCAGCCATTTTTTACCACGAAACCAACTGGGCAGGGAACAGGGCTTGGATTGTCCTTGAGTTATGATATAATCACCAAGGCGCACGGTGGAGAATTGAGGGTAGAGACAAAGGAAGGTGAAGGTACTGTGTTTATTGTCAGTTTGCCGGGCTGATATTTTTTCCGGATGTCGTCACCAGTGGATTTTTGTTGCAAATTCTGCAAAAGAAATGGAATCAGTTAAGAAATCTATTTTTCCTTTAGCCCCTTGATGACCACATTACCGGTACCCTCTTTGTCGCATGGGTACCCAAACTCGGTTTCGATGGATTTAGCATTGTTGATAGTCTTGTAAAATTCGTCCAGGTATTTCACAGTACTCTTCACAGTTGCCTCATCAAGCCAGGGGCACGTTGTATACACGCTATAAATCTCTGACTTCAATTGGTTAAACAGTGCCAACGTGTCGTTGAAAGCAGTCATCGCAGGCTGACAGTATCCGCGGTATCGTCTGGTTCGGATTGAATTCAGGAGAAGCTGTTCTGCGGGTTTGGCGTACGGAGCATTCACAATGCCAGCATGGTCAAAATCATAGGGAACAGTAGAGGGAATGCTGATTGAGTCTTTTGCAATCAACTTTACATTTTGAAGGTACTGGACCGACCAATCTGTATTTCCAATCATGTATTCGAATACCGCCATTTTTAAGAAATCATCCGTCCTGGTCCTTTCGGGTCTCACGATCCTGTTCTTGACAATGACGCTATTGTTTCTAAGAGCCATTGGGTCTTCATCCTCGAGAAGCATTCCGAAGAGAGGTATGGATTTTTTTCCCTTAACTGTATCATCATACTCAACTTTCACAAGACGGGCCATAAAGCTTTTGGGGTTAATCAGGTTATACAGTTTATAGACCAAGTATTCACGCAGCACATATTTGTCACCTTGACAGGGAGTAACCAATTTTATTTTATTCTGCTCGTGAAAAA
>JAYWDR010000281.1:0-5308 GCA_043779735.1 Cyclobacteriaceae bacterium
CATCATGCCCAACTTGACGTTGCCCGTTGGAACGTGATGAATTCAGCCAAAGCAGGACTCACCAGCATGGAACACTGGTATGGTTTGCCTGAAGCACTCTTTGAAAAACAGACGGTTCAGAACTATCCGCTGAACTATAACTATACCAACGAACAGCACCGTTTTGGTGAAGCAGGTAAACTGTGGAAGCAGGCAGCGGCGCCCTATTCAGCCAAGTGGAACGAGGTCATGAATACCTTAATCAAGCTGGACTTCACGCTAGACCCTACCTTCAATATCTATGAAGCCAGCCGTGATCTTCAGAAAGCGCGTCGGGCGGAATGGCATGAAACTTACACACTGCCCTCCTTGTGGAATTTTTATCAACCCAGTTTCATATCCCATGGATCCTACTGGCATTCGTGGGGCACCGAACAAGAGGTGGTTTGGAAAGAGAATTATCAGCTGTGGATGACTTTTATAAATGAGTATAAAAACCGCGGCGGGCGGGTAACAACAGGTTCAGATTCAGGATTTATTTTTCAGCTGTATGGCTTTGCGTATATCCGGGAGCTGGAACTATTACGGGAAGCAGGCTTTCACCCTTTGGAAGTGATTCGCTCTGCCACGCTGAATGGCGCACAAGCATTGGGTATGGACAAGGAGATAGGGTCCGTGGAAATAGGTAAGCTTGCCGACTTCGTTTTGGTGGAGGAAAATCCACTGGAAAACTTACAAGTATTGTACGGCACAGGTGCTATAAAACTTACGGCAGATAACAAAGTAGTGCGGGTGGGCGGTGTTAAATACACCATCAAAGACGGAATCATCTACGATTCCAAAAAACTCCTCGCCGATGTGAAGAGGATAGTGGACAAGGAGAAAAGCAAGACGGGATTTGTGTTGAGGCAGCCGGGTATGAACTAGGATCAATATGATTAAAATCGGCTGCTTTGTCTTAACAGTTGCTTTTCTCTTTTCTTGCGGCAAATTATCTGACCAAGAGAACCGTCCGGTAGTGATTTCACTTTTGGGAAAATCCTATTTCGAGCCAGAGCGTCCAGCCAAAGTTCAGGCTATGCTAGACAGCAACCTCGCCATTGCAAAGACCCACTGGATGGATAATCCCACAGAAGATAATTATATCTGGTATGGCAGAAGGCTTGGCTATCTCTCCCGCTTCCAGCAGGCCATCGATGTATTCACTCAAGGCATCGAGAAGTACCCTACTTCCGCCAAGTTGTATCGCCATCGGGGTCACCGGTTTATCTCTCTTCGGCTTTTCGACAGGGCGATTGAAGATCTGCACAAGGCGAATTCACTCATTCCAGGATTTCCTTTTGAGATCGAACCCGATGGAACTCCCAACAAGATCAACCAACCCCTGTCAAGCACTCAATTTAATATCCGTTATCACCTGGGGTTGGCACACTACCTCAAAGGAGATTTTTTGAATGCCCGGCAAGCTTTTATTGAGTGCCTGAAAACCAGCAACAACCCTGACCTGTTGGTTGCCTGTGTGGATTGGATGTACATGATTTATCGAAGACAGGGCCAAGAGCTGGATGCCCAATCAATCCTGGGCAATATCACTGATACCATGACCATCATCGAAAATGATTCGTATTTCAAGCGCTGCCAGATGTACCAGGGAAAAATTTCCCCTGACTCTCTTTTGCAAGTAGATCCAGGTGAAGCAGACGCAGACCTCAAATGGGCTACGCAAGGGTACGGGGTTGGTAATTGGTACCTTTACAATGGCGATTCGGCCAAAGCGAAAGAGGTTTTTGAAAAAGTAGTGGCAGGAAAATATTTCGCTGCGTTTGGTTTTATAGCTGCCGAGGCAGAACTCGCCCGCTGGAAAAAGTAATCGGTCATCTGAGTCAACCAAAAGAATTTGTCTCACGAGTGACATTTTAATATCTGACCGTGACCTAATTTTGTCTCTAATAAACAACATGATGCATTTATTCAAACGAATCCTGACTTTTGCCTTCATGGCTGTTGGTGTCTTTGCTTTTGCGCTAAAGCCAGAAATATTTTCAACTGACCAAGGGGCCATCGGGGGGTATGACCCGGTTGCATTCTTCAAGGAAAGTAAGCCGGTTCAGGGAAACAAGGAATTAGTTATTAACAGGAACGGAGCAGACTGGCATTTTGCTACACAAGAGAACCTGAATGCTTTTAAAGCAAATCCTGATCAATATGCGCCCCAGTACGGCGGATGGTGCGCATACGGAACCGCAGCCGGACACAAGTCGCCCACCGTACCGGAGACCTGGGCTGTCATCGACAATAAACTGTACTTTAATTATAACACGGCCGTACAAAAGCTCTTCAATAAAAACCAGAAGGGTATGATTGAGCAGGCCAATAAGAACTGGCCTACGGTGAAGAAAGAGTAATACCTGGTCCGTAGTCTTAGTATTATTTCGATATGAAGTACTTCTTACTCTTCTTTTTTCTGTTATCCTGGAAGCTATCGGCCCAGGGCTTCGCAGTCATCGAACTCTTCACCTCCCAGGGCTGTTCCAGCTGTCCGGCGGCCGACAAGAATTTAAGCGAGATTATCAGGCGCGCGAAAAAGGAAGGAAAGCATATCGTTGGTTTGTCATTTCATGTGGATTACTGGAACTACATCGGATGGAAAGACCCATACAGCAGCAGGGAATTTACAGAGCGTCAAAGAAAGTACGCTAAGGAGATGAACCTGAATTCGGTTTATACTCCTCAAATGATCGTCAACGGCCAATTAGAATTTGTTGGATCAAGCAAAGGAGAGGCTGAAAAAGCCATTGATGAAGGACTGAAACAACTCCCGTCATTTCAAATCAGTATTTTAGATGCAAAGCTTTCAGATGATGAGGTGCATGTGAAATATTCAGTGGATAAGACTCCGAACGGTGAATTTCTGAACGTGGTGGTGGTCGAAAGAGACGCTGAAAATTTTGTTCCCCGCGGTGAGAATAGTGGAAAAACATTGCACCATGATAATGTGGTCCGTGCCTTCAAGACCACGATTCTTCAGCGCACCGGAGAACTTGTCCTGAAAATTTCAACTGTGAATTCAGCAAAGAGTTCTCTGGTTTTCTATGTTCAGGATAAACAATGGCATGTGGTGGGAGTCACTACCAGCCCCTTGTAATTAACAGCCCGCCTTCTTCGTCAGCCTTTTCCGTAAACTTTCAAAACTGTGTGCCGTGGTGCCGCTTTCTCAAAAGCAACAAGGGCCATTTTATCAGCAATCGCTTCAGGTGTGACCCACGCGGAGAAATCAGCGTTCGGCATTGACTCCCGGTTAGTGGGTGTGTCGATGGTGCTGGGAACGATCACAGAAGAAAAGACATTGCGTGAAGCGCCTTCCGCGTTAAGGAAATCTGCCAGCTTAAAAATGAGGGATTTGGATAGCGCGTAGGCCAATGACCTCTTCCCCTCTGATGCTTCCAATGCTGGCCGTGAACCAATAAACAAGATCCTGCCGCCCGAAGGTTGCTTCATCATTTGTGCAAACACCGGACGGGCCATAAAGTAGGCCGTTTCAAAATTCACAGAATACATTTTCTTCAGTCGGTCGCCGTCTGTTTCAAAAATTGTGCCGGGAGCATACCCTCCAACGAGCAATAAGGCGACGTCGATTGAATGATATTCAGCTATCAGTCTGGAGGTGAGCCTCTCGACCGATTTTTCATTGGTAAGGTCTGCCTCTGCAAGGATCAAGTCAACGCTTGCAATGAATTCCGGGGTCTTGCCAGGGGAGAGGACGGCAATGACACGATGCCCTTCTGATAAGAATCGTGCAACGGATGCCATACCGAGGTTGCCGGCTGCACCGGTAATGAGGACGTTTTTCTTCATAAACAAAGTTGATTACATAATCTTCAAATAAGCTAGACTTAGTTTAGAAAGTAAGGTAATAATAGAAGTAGAATACTCATAATGAGAAAGAAACAACAAGCCCTTAATTTGGAATTTGGTGCTAATGCCGCAGGAATTTGCTCGCCAGCGAGAGCATTGCAGACGTTTTCTTACTGATGTCTATGAACAGCGTAAACGGTGAAATCTATGTCATCGCCAATGAGAACCTCGAAAAGCAGGGAGATGACTAAAATCATAAGGTCCGAACATAATTCTCATTTTATCTATACTATAAAGAGTTAATTTTGCTACACCACCGTATCGGTTTGTTCAGAGGGTTTATTTGTCACCAGGGAAGCAGTGGTTAACCACAGTTGAAACAACTTATAGCCCAGGGTAAGTATAACCGGACCCAAAAACAGGCCGATAAAGCCGCTGGCGATGAAGCCTCCCACGGAGCCAAGGAAAATAACCAACATGGGCACCGGTGCGCCCTTTCTCAACAGAATAGGCTTCAACACGTTATCAGATAATGTCACAACCACCGACCAGGCTGCAAATAAGGACGCGGTCAGGGTGTCCGCAGTAGCGAACATATAGATTGCCATGCCTATTACCACTGGCCCAACACCTACTTGTACGATGGCGAGTATTAAACACAGAAGTGTCCATAGACCAGCCAGTGGCACCCCGGCCACGACAAAGCCGATGGCTGCCAACAGGGTTTGAACAATGGCTACGCCCAACACTCCCTTTACAACATTGCGAATAGTAGACTCGGAGATATCCGCATAATAGGAACCCTGGTCGCCGGCCAGTCGGATGAAAATGTTTCTTAAGGTACTCCCGCCCTCTTCCGCAAAGACCAAAAACACACCGGCAATGATGATGGCAAGTACAAACTGCAAAATACCAATACCTGTTCCCGCCAGTGCTGACAATAACCACTTGCTGCCATCCTTAAGCTGAGGTTCAAATTTCATCGCAACGGTCTGCATATTTTCAGCAGCCATTCTCCAGGCATCCACTACGGGTTTGGCGTATGCCGGCCAGGATTTTACCTGTTCCTCATCCGGTGGTGAAATGTTAAGCTGGCCAGACTGGTACGCGTCTCTCAGGTAGTGCACACCTTCCAGTAAAGAATCCGCAAGAAACCAGGTGGGCACGATAAGCAAAGCGAGAAATGCAGCTGTGATCAGGGAAGCGGCCAGTTTGCCCCTGCCTTTTAGTTTCTTTCGCAAGCCCTTGTACACAGGATATTCCGTTACCGCAATAATCAGACCCCACAGCATGAGTGAAATAAACGGGCTTAGAATCTGAAAGCACCATCCCAGAATAAAAATGAGGACACCAATCCGGATCATCACCTCGATTACCTTCCTGATACTCTTATCTCCCTCTTGCCAGGTTGTTAAATCATCCATAGGTTATCCTATTAATTACTTAAAGATACATTTTGAAATTGATACTGCCG
>JAYWDR010000282.1:0-5301 GCA_043779735.1 Cyclobacteriaceae bacterium
GTAGGACCCATTGCACCCGCTACAAAACGTGGCTTTAGAGGCTCTAGTTTTGTATATTCTTCAGCCGTCGCCTTTGCAATCCTGGCTGACTCATAGTTGAGCTCATACACGATATCTTCCAGGTGATAGTCAGCCTGGGCAATCGTAGTGCTGCTAAAGGTGTTCGTTTCCGCTATGTCGGCGCCAGCCTCAAAGTATTGGCGATGAATGTCCTTGATAATATCCGGTTGTGTAATCGACAAGAGATCGTTATTGCCTTTCAGCGGGTATGAGTGATTCTTAAAGCGCTCGCCACGGAAGTCAGCCTCCTCGAGCACGTGCCTCTGTATCATGGTACCCATGGCACCGTCAAGCACCAGAATACGCTCCTTTAGGATGTCCTTTATTTTCACTCTTCCTGGCGTTTAGTCTTACTATTCCAGAAAGAGCCTCTATGATTGGCCGCTCATCTTCTCCCGACTATGTCGGGAAGGGAGTTAGCACCTTGGTCCCATAAAGGGAGGTTGCTAAGACTTCGCAGGGCCCATTCCCTCGGTCTTTCTGGATAAGCACCACAAAGAAAATCAATAAGTCTGTAAAAATGAAAAATGCTGTGTGATTTTATGCAGATTCATTTACCAACCAAAGTGATTAAACACGTACTTTGTGAGGTTTCATTTATGAAAATTGCCGCCATTGATATAGGCTCCAATGCCATTCGGTTCCAGGTATCCAGCGTCCTTGAGCATGACGACAAGATTATGTTTAAGAAAGTCGAATACGTGCGGTTTCCACTTCGATTAGGACACGATGTCTTTGCCACTGGCCGCATCAGCAAGCCAAGTATTATCAAGTTCAAGAAGTTGATGATGACTTACAAACTGCTGCTGGAGCTATACGAAGTAGACGACTATATGTTCTGCGCTACATCTGCCATGCGTGAGTCCGAAAATGGTGAAGCGGTGGTTAAAGAAGTCAAGGAAGAACTTGGCATAGACATTCAGATTATCGATGGCCAATGGGAGGCTACCCTCATCAACAAAGCTATCGCATCCTATCTTGGCAGTAAAACTTATCTCCACATTGATGTGGGGGGAGGCAGCACGGAGCTAAACCTATTTACTGGAGGAAAAAAGATTAAGACACGTTCATTTAAAATTGGGTCTGTCCGTGTACTCGAACATCATGACTCACCTGTAATGTGGGCCGACATGGAGAAGTGGATAAGAGACGTTGTAAAAAAGAGCTATGGCGAGGTGACAGCCGTGGGTACCGGCGGGAACATCAGTAAAATTTTCGAACTCTCTAAGATTAAGTCCGGGAAGGCCATGTCACTAAAGACTATAAAGGATATCAAGAAGATGGTGGAAGCGCATACTATGGAGGAACGCATCTATGAACTTCAGATGAATCCGGACAGGGCGGACGTAATTATTCCTGCGAGTGACATTTATATTAAGGTAATGGAGTGGGCTCACTCCAAAAGCATCCTTGTCCCTGAGGTGGGCTTAAAAGACGGGATTCTCTTGCATCTTTTCGAAAAGAACAAAATACAAAAAAAGATAGAGTTCATTAATGCTGAGGACCAATCAAAAGGTAAGAAATCATTCTGGCTACAAGGGAAATAGAAGTCCCCCTTCTGATACATCAAAAGAGACTTGCCTCTTCAATAATTTCCTTTGTGACGTTATAGAACTCTTTATGGATATTAAACAGAGGTTCACCATTTTGCTCCTTGATCAAATAAGAGCCATCCTCTTTCATCGTATATGAATTCACATTGTCGCGCAAATTGTATCGCAGGATATTCATCACTTGTTTCTGAAGTATCTCTTGTTCGAGCAAAACAAGCGATTCAACGCGACGGTCAAAGCTTCGTACCATAGCGTCTGCGCTGCCAATATACACTTTTGGAATTCCCTCATTGTGAAAGTAGTATATCCTCGAGTGTTCAAGGTATTCGCCGACGATGGAGATCACCTCAACATTTTCGCTTAACCCTTTCCGG
Organism: Cyclobacteriaceae bacterium; assembly: GCA_043779735.1. Classification (GTDB taxonomy): domain Bacteria; phylum Bacteroidota; class Bacteroidia; order Cytophagales; family Cyclobacteriaceae; genus ELB16-189. Next base: position 1,988 of record JAYWDR010000282.1, read on the forward strand.
CCTGGCCTCAAGCAACACATCCCCCGAACAATCAGCTTCACTTGCACACCAGCCTGGCTGGCTTCATAGAGCGCATCAATAAACTCTTTGTCCTGAATTGAATTTAACTTGATGACAATGCCGCTAGCCAGCCCATTGCGGGCATTTTGAGCTTCTTTCTTTACAAGGCTAATGAGCTGAGTGCGCATATCGCTAGGAGACGTAATCAGGTTGCGATACGATGCAGGTTGAGAGTGTCCCGTTATGACATTGAAGAACTCAGACACGTCGCTTGCATAGGTTTCTTTTGTCGTCAATAAACCGACGTCTGTATAGAGCCGTGCCGTAACCTCATTATAATTTCCGCTTCCAATATGAACGTACCGAAAAACGCTGTCATCCAGTTCTCTACGAACAATCAGCAAAAGCTTGGTATGCGTCTTGAGCGTTCCAAACCCATAGATAACAAAACAGCCGGCCTTCTGAAGCTTTTGCGCTTCCCTCAAGTTATTCTCTTCATCGAAGCGGGCCTTTACTTCAAACAAAACAGATACATGTTTGCCATTTTCGGCGGCCTTCAACAAAGCAGCGCTCACCCGTGATTCTTTGGCCACGCGGTAAATGGTGATTTTGATGGATAGCACGAGTGGATCCACTGCTGCCTTCTCAAGCAATTCAATGACCGGGTCCATCGAGTTATATGGATGATGGAGAAGTATATCTCTTTCTTTGAGCACATCAAACAAATCTCGTTGACCCAGCTCTGGAAACGTCACAGGATTAATCGGGGGTCTTGCCGGCTGTCGCTTGTCTTTAAACTCCTTATGACTTATGATCTGGGTAAGGCCTGTCAAGTCGAGGATGCTATCTTTGGGCACAATGAAAATATTCAGATCATCGAGGTCCCATTGAATTTTTAACAACCGCATCATCCATGGGTCTGCTCCTTCCAGGGTGTCCATGCGCACCACTCTCCCGGTTCTACGGGTCTGCAATTTTCTCCTTAGTTCTTCCAGAAAATTTGTTTCAATATCTTCACTCTCCTCCAGGGTGAAATCACCATTTCGGCTAATCCGGAAAAGATTGATGCTCAGTATCTCTACGTTGCGAAAAAGGTGATACACATTATGGCGGATAATATCCTCGATGGGTATGAAGGCAATGGTGCCATCCATCTGCAGGATTTCAAAAAAGCGGCCAATATTGCTTGGAATTTGAATAAAGGAGACCTTTTGTGACTGACTTGACTCTACCGATGCCTTTGTGACTACCCCAAATAACAGCCTGTTATTCTTCAAGGTAGGGAAGGTATGATAGCTGTCGAACATCATTGGGGTGAGCATTGGATAGATGGTGCGTTGAAAATACTGATCTACCCTATGTTTGTCTTGCTGTGAAAGGTACTCATACTCACTTATTCTGAAACCATTCTTTTCAAACAGAGGTTTGAGTTTCTTGATATAATAGTCGTGCTGTGTATGGAGGAACTTCTGCACCTCCTGCAATAGCATGGTGCGAAAAGGATTCTCGCGTAACCCGCTGTAATCAAACCGCTCTTTACCGAAGTCCAGGTAATTATATAAACTACCCAGTCGGATCGTACAGAATTCATCCAGGTTCGAAGCTGTGATGGAAAAAAACTTCAGTCTATCAAAAATACTTCTGTCAATATGTCTGGCCTGGTCGAGTACCCGGTAATCAAATTGCAACCAGCTTAAGTCCCGGCTAATGTAATTGCTTTCGATAATCTGTTGTGACGCATTCGCAGGCAACGTCAACAATTCATCAAATTCTTCTTCTCCTTCCATACCTCAGAAAATTTCAACTATCTATTCTGGCATACTTGGCATTCTTCTCAATAAAATCCCTCCGAGGAGCCACCTCATCGCCCATAAGCATGGAAAATAAATGGTCAGCCTCCACCGCCGATTCTATTCCCACCAGTTTTAAGGACCTCTTTTCCGGATCCATCGTAGTCGTCCATAATTGTTCAGGGTTCATTTCACCCAACCCTTTATAGCGCTGAATGTTCACACTTTCCTGTTTACCATCCTTACTGAGCTCCCTTATGATAACATCACGTTCCTCTTCCGTCCAGCAGTACCTCTCTTCTTTGCCTCTCTTCAATTGATACAGAGGAGGAAGTGCGATGTACACATATCCCTGCTCAATAAGGTCTCGCATGTATCGGAAGAAAAATGTAAGAATTAAAGTCCTGATATGACTGCCGTCTACATCAGCATCGGTCATGATAATAACTTTGTGATAGCGGAGTTTTGTAAGATTCAATGCCTTGTCATCATCGGCAGTACCAAAACTCACTCCCAACGCCGTGATCATATTCTTGATCTCCTCATTCTCATAAATCTTATGCTCCTGGGCCTTTTCCACATTTAGGATTTTGCCCCGTAATGGAAGAATAGCCTGAAAGTGTCTATTCCGTCCTTGCTTAGCGGAGCCACCGGCTGAATCACCTTCTACCAGGTACAATTCCGATTCCGCCGGGTCTGTGCTAGCGCAGTCCGCGAGCTTCCCTGGCAAGCCCGTACCGCCGAGAACATTCTTCCGCTGGACCATTTCCCTTGCCTTGCGCGCTGCATGTCGGGCCTGGGCGGCCAGTATTACTTTGCTAACAATCAGCCTGGCTTCCTTCGGATGTTCCTCCAGAAAGTTCTGTAAGGCCTCTCCGACCGCCTGATCTACGGCACCCATTACGTCGGAGTTGCCGAGCTTTGTTTTAGTTTGGCCTTCAAATTGGGGCTCAGCGACTTTCACTGAGATCACAGCCGTGAGGCCTTCGCGGAAATCATCCCCGCTTATTTCAATTTTCGCCTTCTCCAGCAAACCCGATTTATCAGCATAGGCTTTCAGAGTCCTTGTTAAGGCTCGCCTAAAACCGGCCACATGCGTGCCTCCTTCCTGAGTATTGATATTATTCACATACGATACAAGGTTTTCACTGAAGGAAGTATTATAGCTCATGGCGGCCTGAACCGGAGTTGAGCCACTATTGCTTTCTACATAAATGGGTTCCGCTATCAGCTTTTCCCTGGTCGCATCCATATACTGCACGAATTCCCGAAGGCCTCCTTGAGAGAAAAAAGTGTCATGTCGGGGTTCATCCTTTTCGTCTTTTTCCCTGAGGTCAGTGAGTAGGATAGTAATACCTGGGTTCAGGAAAGACAGTTCACGCAGCCGTGCAGAGACAGTGACGTAGTTGTATTCCAGTGCTGTAAAAATCTTAAAGTCAGGCTTGAACTCAATAGTGGTGCCTCGTCTTGGAGACTCCCCTATGGTCTTGACTGGATACATCGGTGTGCCACGTATGTATTCCT
>JAYWDR010000283.1:0-14124 GCA_043779735.1 Cyclobacteriaceae bacterium
AATAATGAAAAAAATATACTCACTTCTCTGGTTCCTTGCATGCACCATAGTAGCCAACAGCCAAAACAACCCGCAATCACCTTCTGATTTTCTTGGTTATGAGCTTGGTGATCGGTTCACGCGCCACAACAGGGTGGTTGAATATTATAAACATATCGATGAAGCCTGCGCCAACGTAAAAGTGATGCAATACGGGGAGACGTATGAACATCGTCCTCTGATATATGCCATTGTGGCTTCGGCAGAGAATTTCCAAAATCTTGAGCAGATCAGACAAGACAACCTGAAACGTGCAGGTGTTTTGGATGGCACCCCTTCCTCAAATAAGGTGGCTATTGTCTGGCTTAGTTACAATGTGCATGGCAATGAGGCCAACTCAACAGAAGCCTCCATGAAAACCCTTTATGAGTTAGTGAATCCATCAAATGCTAAATCGAAAGAGTGGCTAAAGAACACGGTGATCATTCTTGATCCCTGCATCAATCCGGATGGTCGTGACCGCTATGCTAATTTTTATAATCAGTATGGAAATTTCCCTCCGAATTCCAACCCCGATGCGAAGGAGCACCGTGAGCCATGGCCTGGGGGAAGAACCAATCACTATCTCTTTGATCTCAATCGCGACTGGGCATGGGAAACTCAAACCGAATCCCAGTCGCGTATTAAGATTTACAATGAGTGGCTACCTCAGGTCCATGTGGATTTTCATGAGCAAGGGTACAACAGTCCATACTACTTTGCACCGGCAGTAGAACCTTATCATGAAGTAGTCAGCAATTGGCAACGTGAGTTTCAAACAATGATTGGTAAGAATAACGCAAAGTATTTTGACGAACAGGGCTGGTTGTATTTCACAAAAGAGGTCTTTGATCTCTACTATCCAAGTTACGGTGACACCTACCCTACCTACAGTGGGGCCATTGGCATGACGTACGAACAAGGTGGTGGTGGTTTTGGGGGGTTGAGCATCACCACCAGGGAAGGCGATCCGCTTACATTAAAAGACCGTCTCACACACCACTACACTGCGGGAATGTCTACCGTAGAGATTACGTCACAAAATTCAACTAAGGTGGTCGATGAGTTTGAAAAATATTTCAAAGAAAACCTTCAGGGACCTTCATCGCCTTACAAGACCTATGTCATTAAGGGCGACAATAATCCTGATAGGCTCAACCAGATCACTCATTGGATGGGAAGCCATTTAATTAAATTCGGCCACCCGTCCGGGGCCAAGGCATTGCGCGGCTTTGAATACCAAAGTCAAACGACGGCAGCATTCAATCTCTCAACCGATGATATCATCGTCAACGTGTACCAACCTAAGTCCAGGTTTATTACCACGTTGTTCGAGCCGCAATCCAAGCTGCCCGATTCGGCGACTTACGATATCACCGCCTGGAACCTAATGTATAATTATGGCCTGAAGGGATATGCACTTAGCGAGCGGGTGAATGTGTCGAAAGCTTACCAGCCACTACTAGTTAACAATATTGCTCTGACGAACGCCCCGTACGCCTACATTTTCAAATATGAAAGCCTACGGGATGTAGAGTTCCTCGCTTCCATGCTTCACAAGAAAATAAAAGTGCGCTCCGCGAGCAAACCCTTTTCAGCCAATGGTCAGAATTTTGAGCCCGGAACGTTAATTGTCACCAGAAGAAATAATGAAACCATGCCTGATTTTGACAATGTTGTGCAAAGCCTCGCGAAAGGCTCTGGAAGAAAAATATATACCACAACCACCGGCTTTGTTGATAAGGGAAAAGATTTTGGTTCCAGCCATGTGAATTTCATTAAAGCGCCCAATGTGGCCGTTCTATTTGGCGAACAAACCTCGTCCCTTAACGCAGGAGAGATCTGGCATTTTTTTGAGCAACAACTTCACTACCCAATCACCCAGGTGGGCGCCGACTATATTAAAAGTATTGATCTACGAAAATACGATGTGCTCATTGTGCCTGAAGGTAACTATCGTCTGTTTGATGACGGAATGCTTGAACAATTGTCAACATGGGTTTCTAGCGGTGGCAGGCTAATCGTCATAGCCAACGGCCTAACCTCCTTCGCCGAGAAAAAAGGTTACGCCTTGAAAGCGTATGCTACTGAGGCGGAAAAAACTGAGGCGGAAAAAAAAGAAAAAGAAGTCAAAGAAAAAGATGCACTCACCCATTATGAAGACGCCGAGCGTAAGCAATTGATCAACTCTATTTCCGGAGCCATTTACAAAGTCACTCTGGACAAATCCCACCCGCTAGCATTTGGCCTCAGGGATGTGTACTACACATTGAAAACAAACGAACTCCGTTACGGCTTTTTGGAAAATGGATGGAATGTTGGCATCATTAAAGGTGATGCCAAGCCGGTACAAGGGTTTGCGGGGCATAAAGTAAATAAGAAGCTAAACAACAGTCTGGCGCTTGGCGTGGAGGAAAAAGGTTCGGGCAATATTGTATATATTGTTGACAATCCTCTATTCCGAAGTTTTTGGGAAAGCGGAAAAATGGTTTTTGCCAATGCCGTATTTATGGTAGGACAGTAATTCAATCTACGATTCATTAAATAAATAGATATGAAAACGTTTTTCTTCAACCTGATCCTGGCACTCGTCTTCAATGGTTCGTATGGACAAGTGGGTTCAGAAATCTATTTGTTCGACCTGTCTATCAAAAAAAGTAAGATCTCCATTTCTAGTCCAGTCAACTTTACCAATCATAAAGGCTACGATAGTCAGCCTTTCTTTCATCCAGATCTTCCAATCGTTTATTACTCTTCCTTCAATGATGATGGACGCTCCGACATCCGCAGTTATGACTACAAAAGCAATCAGACAAAATCGATAACAGAAACCTCAGAACGTGAATATTCGCCCACCGTGACACTCGACAAGGGATATTTGTCATGCATTATTCAGCGCGATAATGGAGCTCAGGACTTAGGGAAGTATCCCATCGAAGGGGGCGAGCCTATTATAATTATTGATAACATGACCGTGGGCTATCATGTATGGACTGATAATAGTCACCTGGGACTCTTTGTTTTGGGCACGCCCAATACCTTGCACTATATCCTTCTGCCTATGAAAAAAGACACCATTATCGCGCAGAACATTGGTCGATCGTTGCACAAGGTGCCGGGCGAAAGGGCTATTAGTTTCGTTCAGAAAGTTTCAGACAACGAGTGGCTCATCAAAACATTCAACACTCAAACTAAGAAAGTGTCTGACATTGGTCCGGCTATCGCAGGACACGAGGACCTGGCCTGGCTTCCTGACGGAAAAATTATTATGAGTGATGGCCCTAAGCTTTTCTTCATGGACCCTGCTGTGGGTCCCGGCTGGAATGAGGTGCTGGTTTCAGGACCGAGCGTGTTAAAAGGCGTCACTCGTCTCGCGGTAAGTAGCAATGGCAAAAAACTTGCAGTCGTAGTGACAGAGTAAGCTACTGGAAAGTAGCCTTGAAATCGATTTTTCGCAAAAAGCTCCTTTTGCGATGTGCAACTTTTTGATGTTGAAGCTCAGGTATCCCTGTTGTACAGCTGGATCCTGCTCAATCAACTCTTTGGCCTTCCATAATTTTATCCAACTGATCCTTCGGCAACTCAGTTGCACGTTGTTTTTTGTTTAAGAATACAAATACAAAAGGCTGGCCGATGGCGGGAAGGGCAAGTGTTACTATCGCTAAAATCAAAAGACATTTCTTCATTTCAACACAAATGCATTTATAGCCTAGAGAGCTGAATGACCCTCACTAATTTATTAAAATCATTCGCGTCATTATAAACATTTGGCGCCACACGCATTGAATCCCCGCGAAAGGAGACGGAGATTTTTTTTCTCTTCAATGCTTCCTTGATTTTTTCAAGAGGAGTTTCTTTCGGAAACCGAATGCCAAACAGATGGTGGCCCCGGTAATCTTCTTCTTCAACCCAACAACCCGAGTCTCGTAAATTTTTGATGGCTCTTGATGAAATTTTTTCACAGTAGTTTTGAATATTCTCAGGCCTCCATTGATTTATCTGTTTCAATCCTTGCAACATCATGGGCACCAAAACAAAATTACTGTGCTCCCCCACTTCGTAGCGCAGCGATCCTGGTTGGTATTTGGTTTCATAACGAACCAACCCGGTAAAATCCTCGCTATTCAGCCGGTTGATCCAATTCTCCTCCACAGGGATTCCATCATCAAAATAATCTCCGTAGTAGGCCACGCCCATCGAATAAGGCCCCATCAACCATTTATAACCGGCGCACACTAACGCATCAGGTTGAATCTTCTCTACATCAAACGGCAAGGCCCCCACGGATTGTGTTCCGTCGATAATGAGCAATGCGCCCACCTCGCGTGTACGTACTCTGATCTTCTCCAGATCGAAGCGCGTCCCGTCTGCCCAGTGGACATGACCTAAAGAAACAATCCGTGTTGTTGAATCAATTGCCTCCAGAATCCGCTGGTTCCAGATTTTACCGCGCGATTTATAAGTTCCTGGCGGAGTCACCACGTGAAGGGTACTCTTTTTGGTAAGGCAAAGGCTTTGCCATGGGTAGTAATTGCTTGGAAATTGCTCAGCTGCAACAACGACCTTTTCTCCTGCGTCTATCTTCACATTCTTTATGACATTAGCAAGTCCGTAGGAGGCCGACGGAACCACCACAATCCTCTTGTGATTTCTCACATTGATCAGTTTTGCAAATTCTGCTCTGAGTCTTTCCGTATCCTGAAAAAAATCGTCTGGTGAAATCAAAAACGGATTGCGCTTCCCTTGCATACCTTGAATTCCTGCCTTCTCAACCGACTTCAACAGCGGGGACATGTAGGCACAGTTTAGATAGCTAACGCCTTTGGAAAGTGAGAATTTTGATCGTTGATTTTGCATGCTAACAGAAATTTTGACGGGATAGCCCAAGGAATCACATAACTACAGAAAAGTCATTATTCTTTATAATGCGTTCAACACGGAAGGTAAAGAGGCTTCCGGGTGGTTTTCATCCTATGCAAGTTAAGCCAAAGGTTACCTATACCGTCAAAGTAAAATAAACAACCACAAAGAATATGAAGGTTCAGTCAGAAATCTTTAAGGGAATAGAATTTGTGCGAATCTCTTCGCTACCCGGGGATCAACGGGAGGAAATTTGGGGGTCCTTTCAACATGAAAAGATCATCAAAATTGTGAAGGATCAAGCTCTAATGAATGATTGCATTCTATACCACGATTACGTTTCGTGGCTTAAGCAGCATCAGTCCTCTGTACCAATATCTGCATCAATCTCTTTGGCCTCCCCTCAGCCTGCTATTGCCAGGCTTGCCTTTAAATAGTTCTCCAGACTCCTTTTGGTACTATCTCCAGTACATTTCCTACGGGGTCTTCAAAATAAAATGACTCCTGGCCTGTCTCCCAAATTAACCTATCAATAATTTTGATACCCTTCTGCACCAACTCTTCTTTATGACCTTCATACTCTTCCTGTTTTACCTCAAACGCAAAATGATATTTTCCCTCAGCAAAATGCGGTGGGGGGCTTCTCTTGTTTCTTGAATCATCCGGATTGAAACACAGAAGTACAGAAGTCCCTGCCCGAAAGAAAATGTGCTTGCCCGTGACATGTCCAATTATTGGTAATCCCAAGGTGTGGTGATAAAATTGACGCGCTATCTCCAGGTCCCTGAAATAAAGACAAGTCTCCTTAATTTGAATAATATTCAATGTCTGTATATTTTGCTAACTGAAATATGGACTTCCGCTATTCTTTATACTACGGCTCTGTTTTCTTCAGGGAATTGCCCTAATATACTCCCAAGAAGTAGATCTCTGGTTTGCCAAACAGCCTTGTAGATAATTGACTATTAGAGCATTATAAAGCAACTGCGCATACCAGACCTGTAAGAGATATCCACAAACAAGGGATTGACTAAGATACTCGTAACTAATTGAAAGTCAAGATACTAAACGATAACGGTCTCCTAATGTGGATAAAAGCCTGACTTTGTGGATTTCTTTCTCCCCCAATTTTAGCTGGTTTATAAGTGCCTGAATTTTAGCACTTTTGTATTCCCTTATTCAAATGCATCCCCAATCCCCAAATCAGGAGATCCCTAACCAAAAAAAGCGAATTCGGTTAGTTTTAAAGATGAGAATTGCGGCCTGTATGGCATTGCTGCTAATAATTCCGTTGTGTCGGGCCCAAACAAGTGACCTTGTTACTTTGGACGGCCTGCAGCAGCTAATTCAAGCTGAAAAAGAAAAAATCCAGGTTTTGAACTTCTGGGCCACTTGGTGTGGTCCTTGCATTAAAGAATTGCCCTTGCTAGAGAAGCTACAGGCCGACTTTAAGGAAGTAAGGGTCAGGCTGGTTAGTATGGATATGGACCTTGACCCCGACCCTGACAAAGTGCGAAAATTTGTCTTACGAAAGAAGATACATTCGGAGGTGCTTATTTTGAACGAAAAGAATCCTGGTCAATGGATAGACCGGCTTGACAAAAATTGGTCAGGTGCCTTACCAGCAACCCTGGTGGTGAACAATAAAAATGGGAAACGTAAGTTTGTAGAAAGGGAGCTTCACGAAGGGGAACTGGAAAAACTTATCGCCGAAGTAAAATAAAATAAAAACGCTAAAATTTAGAATCGATATGAAGCATTTAATTTTTTCCTCCTTGGTTCTTATGGCCTTGGTGGCGGGCGTGCCCATACGGAATGGCTATGAGGTGGGAGACATTGCGACCGACTTCAAATTGAAAAATGTCGATGGAAAAATGGTCTCCCTTGCCAACTGGAAGGACGCCAAAGGCTTTATTGTTATTTTTGACTGCAATACGTGCCCTTATTCCAAGGCCTACAATGAAAGGATCATCCGACTCAATACTAAATACGCCGTTCTGGGCTTTCCTGTATTAGCCATCAATGCAAACGATCCCTCAGAATCCCCCGGTGACTCATTTGAAAAGATGGTAGACTACTCAAAAAAGAAAGGATATACTTTTCCTTATCTGATGGATGAAACACAAGCTGTCGCCAAGGCTTTTGGGGCAACCAATACCCCACATATTTTTGTGTTGACCCGTACAAATAATGAGTTAAAAGTCGCCTACATCGGAACCATTGATGACAATGCGCGAAATGAAGCAGCGGTGACCAAGAAGTATGTGGAAGAGGCCGTGGATGCTTTATTGATTGGTAAGAGTATCCCCACCACCAAGACCAAAGCCATCGGTTGCGGCATCAGGTGGAAGGACGCCTAAGCTTCAACCCTTGGCTTAAAGCGAAGAAAGGATATCGTCCACAAACTCGCGTGAGTTGCTGAGACGAGGTACTTTGTTCTGTCCGCCCAATTTGCCACGCTTCTTCATCCAATTATAAAAAGTGCCTGCCGGTAAACTGTGGATTTTTGGTGCGATCAGTGCCATATCCCGAAACCGCTTGGAATCATAATCGGAGTTAATTTTTCGAAGCGTCTCATCTAGAATTTTGCCAAACTCCTCTAAACTTCTTGGCTCTTGGTGAAATTCAATGAGCCATTCGTGACCTCCACGTTTATTCTGCTCAAGGTATATCGGAGCCGCGGTAAAGTTGCTAATAACTCCTCCTGTCATTTCGCATGCCTGCGTGATGGCCATCTCGGCGTTTTCAATAATTACTTCTTCGCCAAATGCATTGATGAAGTGCTTGGTGCGTCCCGAAATTCTTATTCGGTAAGGACTCTTGCTGGTGAACTTAACTGTGTCCCCAATGTTGTAGCGCCATAAGCCGGCATTCGTCGTGATTACCATGGCATAATTTTTTCCAAGCTCCACTTCACTCAGTGGAATCGCCGTTGGGCTTTCAGCTTCCGATTCCTCAGTAGGAATAAATTCGTAGAAAATGCCATAATCCAACATGAGAAGAAGTTCGTCCGAATTACTGCGATCCTGGATACCAAAAAACCCTTCACTAGCATTGTAGGTTTCCCAGTAGTGCATGCTATCGCTGGGTAATAGTGACTTAAATAAATTGCGATAGGGTGAAAAGGCCACCGCCCCGTGAAAAAACACTTCCAGATTAGGCCATATCTCACTAATTGGCTTTTTCTGCATCTCCATCACGCGCTGCAGGAGCAATACCGTCCATGTAGGAACACCGGCCAGGTGCGTAACATCTACCGTGGCCGTTTCGCGCGCGAGTTTTTCAATCTTCTCCTCCCAATTACTCATAAGCGCAACTTCCAGGCTCGGTGTACGGATAAGCTGGGCCCACACCGGCAGATTTTGCATAAGAACAGCGGACACATCGCCGTAGTATGACGTGGAGCTGGAATCAAGTTCGTTGACCTGATGACTACCACCTATCGCGAGACCACGACCAGAAAATATCTTCGTCTCCGGGTAGTTGTTTACATAAATGCAGTAGAGGTCTTTGCCTCCTTTGAAATGACATTCTTCCAGCGACTCAGTAGAAATCGGAATAAATTTACTGCGGGCGTTGGTGGTCCCTGATGATTTTGAAAACCATTTGATCTCCGAAGGCCAGAGTATATTCTGTTCGCCTTTCATGGTCCGCTCAATGTAGGGAAACATCCTTTCATAAGAATAGATCGGCACCTGACGTGCAAAGTCATCGTAATTAACTATCTCATCAAATTTGTATTTCTGGCCAAACTCTGTGGGTCTTGCGGTCTGTAGCAGTCGGCTGAGTAGTTCCTCCTGAACATCCTGAGGATATTTCATGAACAGCTCCATCTGGTGGATCCGTTTTTTCATGACCCAGGTGAGGATAGAGTTGATGAAAAGCATTTAGTGCGTTAAAAAGTAAATGGCTGTTGTACCGGAAACCCGGCGGTAATCCAGGCGTTCAATCCACCTTCCAATACCCTTACTTTCTGAAATCCAATTCCCTTCATCATATCAAGTGCTTTGCCGCTTCTCTTTCCACTCGCACAGTAGACAAGGTACGTTCTTGAATGATCAAGACTGTCCAACGAACTCCTGAACCCGGGAGAATTAAAGTCAAGATGCTGTGCTCCCTTCAAATAACCCGATAGCATCTCCTCTGATGAACGAACATCCAACAGAACGATGTCTGCATTGGACTTAAGTTTCTCCGCAAATGCTTGTGGTGCAAGAACGCTAGAATCATCAGCTGCGCCAGGCTGGCCACAAGACCAAAGTGAAAAGAAGATTACTAGGACAAATAATTTCTTCATGTCAAGGGTGCTTTGATTTAAGATTCCTATTTGAGCGTAGTTGCTATTCCATCCCGATAGGTGGTCGCCTGAATGTTAAATGTCTTCTCGAACTTCGTACTATCGAAAACAAAGTCATTCTCAAATTGATACATCATTTCCACCATTTCCCGGAGCACCGGAACAAATAACCCGATAAGGCGTACACCAAATTTAGGCAATGATTGCAATCTGTAGGGTTTGTTCATGATTTCACAGGCCAGGCGGACATATTGTTCTCCGGTAATTTTCTCCTTGCTGGTAAGGGCATGCCACGTCTGATTGAACGAGGAGGGGGTGTTTCCCAGCATGGCAACACATTTCCCTGCATCGGGTGTGTAAGTGAAAGTGTGAATTTTCTTAGGATCGCCGAGCCATTGAGGCCCCTTGCTCGTTTTCAATTTTAGCGTTATCGTTTCATGCGTCATGCTTAACAACGCGCCCGGTCCATAGAAATCAGCGCTTCGCACAATCATTCCATCAAGATTTCCTGCCTTGATTTCGTTCATCAAGGTCGTGGCAATGGCTGCGCGCACCTCACCTTTTTTGCTGATAGGGTTTAGAGGAGTTTCCTCGGTCATCGCTCCTTCTACCAAACCATACGCATACACATTGTCAAAGAACACAAGTTTGCTGTTGTTCTTCTTGCAGGCATCGATCACGTTCTTCATCACTCTAGGCCATTGTTCTTGCCATACTCCTGTGTCGTATTTCAAGCCCGCAACCAGGTACACAACCTCGCTTCCCACTACCGCTTTGTTGGTCTGTTCATAATTCAATAAATCCGCGGTGACCAATTCATCCGAGGAATTTATCTTCTTAGGATTCCTGCTTACCTGCCGAATGCTACTGGTGTAGTGTGGTAGATGTTTTGAAAGTTCTTGTGCTGTGATGCCGTTGGCGCCGAGGATGGTTTGCATGCAAATTTGTGCTTTCGTGACAATGATTTAAAGGCCAAAGTTAACATTTGGTTCCTTCATTGTGTTCTTGTAGATCTAAAAATGACTTTTCCGGCCATTGCGCTTCTTTCATCGTCCTACCTTCTTTTCGCAATCATCTATTTCGGAGGTAAGATCCCTTATTATCGACATCTTAAGAATACTATCAGTGAATTGGGTGAAGTTCGATCTCCCGTTGAAAAAATAGTTGACTATGGCGTGTTCTTGCCCATCGGGTTGCTGTTATTATTGTTGAGCTTACTTCTTTATTTGCCAGGTCTCCAGAATGATGCACAAACAGCCCCTTGCGGGCTTTCTGCCTCTGTTGGAGCCAGCTATGCCGTAGCGGCATTTTTTCCTTGCGATCCCGGCTCGCCATTTACGGGAAGTAACAGACAACAAATCCACAATCTGGGCGGCGTTGTAAAAATACATTGGCGGGGCTTATTTTCTAATTGCAAGCTCCCTTCCTTTGATATCAACCCTGGGCTATATAATAATTTCAGCAGCCGTTGCCATGTCCCTTTCAATTTACTCCGCATGGCGTGGTCTTATCCAGCGCTTGACTGAAATGGGGTTGTTTGGGGCCATTATTTTGCTGAGTCTGCAATAAGAAGGGTGTCGCTGCTTAATGCAGCGACACTGTGTCTCCAGTCGGGTTACATATCCTTTTTATCGCCCTTGCGGACGACCACCTGTGGAAGGTTCTTCACTTTGTCGTTAATGGGGGCAACCTGTTGGAGAAGAATTTTTTCTAATTGATTTCCTGCTTCCTGAGTCTCCTGCTTAAGTTCGCCTGTACGGCCAACCTGAGGATTGGTGGGCCGTGCTGTGGCATCATCAATCGCCTTTAACAATTCCGAAATCTCTTCTCTCAAGCGTGGCCTTTGCCGGAAGCCCATATTGGGTGGGGGCCGACGCAATACTTCATCCTCAAATTCCTTCAGATTCTTAATGGCCTCATCAATCTGCCCATTCACTGTCGGATCAATAGCAGATTGATCCCCTGCCGTCTTTATGCGTTGCTTGAGTTCATTCAATTGTTTGATTGTGGCATCGGTCGTATTAATAATTCTATGCGTTTGTGAAAGTTGCTCACGGAGCGCGACGACTGCTTCATTTTTTGCTTTGAGATCCTGTTCAGATATAATGATGCGCGGATCAGGTCGTACCATAATCTTTGTTTCAGCAGTCTGGCCATTTGCCGTAAGCTTTGCCGTGTAGGTGCCTGGAGGTACCAAGGCTCGAATCAACCCTCCCCAATCTCCACGGGGGGGTATGTTTAGCTTATCGGCCTCCTGATAGCACAAGTCCCACACAATTCTATTTACACCTGCCTTCGACAAGGTGTCTTTTAAGCTCCGTACTTTCAATCCGCTAGCATCAGTGATGTCAACTGTAATCATTTGCTTGGGATCATTTTGCAAGTAAAAATTGATACACGCTCCAAAGTCAGGATTCTTTGCACGGTAAATCCGATCGCCCTGTTCCTCAATCATAGAATAGTAATTCCATAAAGTAGCGGGTTTCGTTGAAAATACAGTCAATCCCTTTCCTGCTGCCAACCCATAATCTTCCAGCGCGCGGATATCATCCAATATCCAAATGCCACGACCATGGGTGGCCACTACCAAATCCCGTTCCCTTTTTTGAACGCGCAGATCGCGCACCGACACCGGTGGCAAATTATTATTGATCTTCATCCATGTCTTGCCTTTATCCCACGACGCGAAAACGCCGTGCTCCATGCCAGCATATAACAGATTTGAATTATGAGGGTCTTGTCGCACAACATACACCCAGTCTTCCGGCAAACCATTGCTGATGGTTGTCCAGGTCTTGCCAAAGTCAGTGGTCATGTATGCGTGGGCCTTGTAGTCATCAAGGCGGTGATTATCAACCGCCACAAAAGCGGTCCCTGCTTCATGTTCGGAGGTATGAATTTTTGAAACCCATCCAAAAGCAGGATGTCCCGGGATAGTCATCTTGGTCCATGACTTCCCTCCATCCTGTGTCAATTGAACATTGCCATCATCAGTGCCGCACCAGATTACATCTTTCTTTACTGGAGATTCCGAAATGGCAAGGATTGTGCAATGAAATTCAGCAGCTGTGTTGTCTTTGTAAATATCTCCTCCTGAAGATTGCTGTTTTGATTTATCGTTGGTTGTCAAATCCGGACTGATCTCTTCCCAGGTGTAGCCTTTGTCTTTACTTCTGAAAAGAACATTTCCTCCTGTGTACACCGTGTTTGGATCATGAGGAGAAATATGGATAGGAGCATCCCAATTGAAACGATACTTATGCAGTGCCACTGCATCGCCAGCTGATCCGACTTTATTTGGATAAGGGTGAATCGTCCGGGTGTTTCCTGTCTTCGTATCCACATGAAAGATTACTCCCCCTTGTAAATTGGCATACACTTCATTTTCATGTCCGGGAATTGGTACGGCATAATACCCATCGCCACCCGCCACTTGTATCCAATCCCGTTTCATTATGCCAATCTTGTGGAGTGAATTGCTGGGGCCCGTCCATGTGCCGTTGTCTTGCAAGCCACCATATACATAGTATGGGTCACGATCATCCACCCACAGTTGATAAAATTGAGCGAGCTCAACGTTATTAATTACGTCGTAGGTTTTGAAGCCATCCAACGAAACCCGAAAGCCTCCATCGTCACTACTAAGTACGTGATTAGCATTTCCGGGATCAATCCAAAGTCCCTGGTTATCCCCATGCTGGCCACCTGCCACCGTAACAAATGTCTTGCCCCCATCAATTGATTTACTCAATCCGCCTGAGAGCGTGTACACGTGATCCGGATTAGTAGGATCAGCTTTCACGTCGCTGTAATAGAATGGCCTGAAATTAAGATTGCGATCATCATTAACCATCTTCCACGACTCTCCACGGTCCTCGGAACGAAAAAGTGTTCCGCCATCCTTGAATTCTGTGATCAGATAAACAATGTTCGGTTCGCTTTGGGCTATGGACACACCTATGCGTGCCATTGGTTTATCGGGCAAGCCATTTTTGTGTGATATCTTTGCCCAGGTTTTTCCTCCATCGAGTGTTTTGTATAGCGCCGTCTTCTCGCCACTGTCATCAAAGTACCATGGCTTGCGCCTGAACGTCCACATGCCGGCGTACATGATACGAGGGTTATTCCACTCCATGGCCAGGTCAGAGCAGCCGGTGTTTTCATCCAAAAACAATACTTTTTCCCAGCTCTTGCCACCATCTATTGTTCGAAAAACCCCACGATCTGGATTCGGACCCCACTCTCTTCCCAGGGCGCATACACACGCTATATCTGGATTTTGTGGGTGCACGGTAATGCGCTTGATACGATCGGTCTTTTCCAATCCTAAATGCTGCCAGGTTTTTCCTCCGTCGGTAGAACGATAGACGCCATTTCCATACCCCACACTATTACGCGGATCTCCCTCACCTGTGCCCACCCATAGCACTTCATGGTCTGAAGGGGCCACCGCGATGGTGCCGATCGAAAATGCTTTTTGATCATTGAAGATGGGAGTCATTGTAGTTCCGCCATTTGTGGTTTTGAAAACTCCCCCATCAGCACCGGCAATATAAAACGTGTTGGGCTCACCCGGTACGCCTGCGATATCGGTAGTGCGGCCTCCCATATTAGCCGGCCCGATGGGACGCCACTTTAAATTCTTTAGACCTATGTCAGGTGAAAGATTTTGTGCCTCTAGGTTGGTGATGAAACAAGATGTCAACATCAGCAAGAGTAGGCGTCTTGAAAAGTGATGCATAAGTTATAGTTTTAAATTGTATCGTAGATTTAATCAAGAATGTCGAGAAAACAAATACAATTTATAAGGCCATCTTCTCCTTCCCACGCCCTCAAATGATGGGAGTCCATGTTACTTTGAGAATTGTTTTGTGCCCGCGCGGTAGCATTCCCAAGACTTCTGCTATATTTAGTTTTAAAATCGCAGACTATGGACCACCATGAAATAC
>JAYWDR010000284.1:0-14098 GCA_043779735.1 Cyclobacteriaceae bacterium
GCATCGAAGACCAGAGCGCAATCCAAAGCGGATCGGCAAATGGGGCCAATTTTGTCCATGCTCCAGCTCAACGCCATAGCACCATGGCGACTCACACGACCAAATGAAGGTCGGAGACCGGTGGCTCCACATCGGGTGGCAGGCGATACGATTGAACCTAATGTTTCCGTCCCAATGGAAAAAGCCACTAATCCTGCCACGGTGCTGGCAGCTGAGCCGGCTGACGATCCACTCGAGCCTTGCTTCAAATTCCATGGATTTTTTGTCACGCCCCCATACCAGATATCACCCATCGCCAGAGCACCCAGGGTAAGTTTTGCGATGAGTACTGCTCCGGCGGCTTCCAGTTTTTTCACTACCGTAGCTGTTTCATTGATGACTTGACCTTTGTAGGGCGCAGCGCCCCAGGTAGTTTCGGTGCCTTCAACCGCGAGAAGATCTTTGATTCCATAAGGAATTCCGTGGAGGGGACCGCGATACTTTCCCAAGGCAATTTCTTCATCAGCTTTTTTCGATTGCTTCAAAGCAGTCTCTTCTAATATCGTGATCGCACACTGTAGGGTGTCCGAATATTTTCTTAATCTTGCCAGATAGAGTTTTGTCAACTCAGTAGAACTTATTTTTCCGGACTTGATAAGTATGGCAAGTTTATAGACTGGATAAAATGCCAGCTCATTTCTATTTTCCGGGACTTTGACTTCATTGGGAAGACCCCATTGAATTGGCCTTTGTCCTGCTTCAAGGGCAAATCCGGGTGGTATGGGATCGAACACTAAAGACATCGGGACAGCATTGTCTAATTGGTATTCATGGATGGCCTGGATGGATTTTTGATAGTCCAGCAACGACGAAAAAAGAGAGTCCCGTTCACTTTTAGTAAAACCCAAGTCATAATAGGCTTCTATTTCTGCCGTAGGGTATTTGTTCTGTTGAGCAGTGGTGCTAACGACTAGCCCCAGAAGTATGGCAACAATGCCATAAACCTTATAACTTGCATATAGGCAGTTGGAATAGCTTTTCATTGGAGCTTGGGTTGAGCTTGATTTACTAATCTTAGTTGTGACCTAAAGACTACACGATTTAGCTTAAAAATAAGTATGAAGGAGTACTTTCTAAAGCTTTATCAATATAACGCCTGGGCCAATGAGCGTGTCATTAATTGTGTACGAAAGCAGGAAATGGCAGATGGTAAAGTCCTTTCTCTTTTAGGTCATGTTGCCGCTGCGCAGTTGCTATGGCTCCATCGCATCAAGAATATCCCGCCCCCAGCGGTAGTGTTGTGGGGAGATTATTCTTTGGTTGAATTGGCTTCCCTTTGTGAAAAAGCCGGCAAAGAATGGCTATCCTATGTGGAAGGAGAAGATAACTTTGATCGTGACCTTCACTATGCTAATTACTCTGGTGACTCCTATATCAATAATGTCCAAATGATCATGATCCATGTAGTTAATCATTCAACATACCATCGCGCACAGATTGCCATGCTGTTGCGTCAAAAGGGATATGAACCCGTGAATACTGATTTTATCACCTACGACAGGATTGTTCGGGGCCAATGGAAAGAGTGACAACTATTCAAACCTTATTGCCACCTTCATGTTAATAAACAACTAAACCTTTAAAAAGTATGAAACGATTTCTATTATTCTCTTCCGCATGCATCCTGTCGTTCGCGGGTTTTACGCAGAAGGATGTGACGGTATGTCACACCGCCCCGATCGAAAAATTTGCCATGTTTGCCTCCAGCAGGGAGTTCAATAAGGCACACCTTAACCCAAGGGTGTACGTTCACGTAAGTGAGGAGGGTGGAAAAATGATAAAGTTCAAAACACCAGATGGCCAGGAAGCTAATGGTTACCTGATCGAAGCCAGGAAAAAAACTAACAACTGGGTTTTTGTATTTCAAGAGTGGTGGGGGTTGAATGATAATATTAAAGCTATGTCAGAGAGCATTTTCAAAGACCTGAGTAACGTCAATGTCCTGGCATTGGATATGTATGATGGCAAACTGGCAACAGACCGCGAGACCGCAGGAAAATATATGGGCGAATTTAAGGCGGAGCGAGGTTCAGCCATTGTGAAAGGCGCCACGGCCTATGCTGGAAGCAACGCCAGGATCGGGACCGTTGGCTGGTGTTTTGGTGGCGGGTGGTCACTTCAGGCTTCTCTTATAGCCGGTAAGCAAGCAGCTGCTTGTGTGATGTACTATGGGATGCCGGAGGACAATGTGGATCGTCTTAAGTCATTAAACACAGATGTGCTGAATATCTTTGCGGCGAAAGACAAATGGATTAACCAGGATGTAATAACGAAGTTCGAGACCAATATGAAGGCAGCAGGCAAAAGTCTAACAGTTAAGAGGTATGAGGCAGACCATGGCTTTGCTAACCCCAGCAATCCAATATTTGATAAGGCAGCTACAGAGGATGCTTATAAAAATACGGTAGAATTTTTTAAGGCACGGTTAAAATAGAATTTTTGTTATTCCCATAATACCTTCTTTTGCTCATAATACCATTTCAGGTAGTTGGGAACATAGATTTTTTCCAACTCATTTCGTTTTATTTTCAGCGTCGGAGTCATGAGGCCGTTTTCCTGGGTCCAGTCTTTTTTCATGATCACCGCCGCTTCCAGTTTTTCATAGGGTTCAAGTGAAGGGTTGATGGTATCTAGGGTGCTACTGAGACTTTCAGTTATTTCATTTTTGTTTTTTGCCTTCCCGGCCGCAGACAATACTACCAGTGCTATGGGCTGAGGGATACCCATACCCACTACACAGACCTGCTCGATATCGGTATTTCCAAGCAGTTTCATTTCGATCAGTGAAGGAGAAATGTATTTGCCTTTGTCGGTTTTGAATTGATCTTTTACCCTGCCGATAATTTTCAAAAAACCTTCGCTGTCAATTTCTCCTGAATCCCCTGTTTTTAAAAAACCCTCCTCATCAAACATGGCGGCGGTCAACTCAGGTTCTTTATAATACCCCCTCATCATATAGTCGCTCTTCACCCTGATTTCTTCATCTTGTGCGATCTTGACTTTCAAACCTGGAAGCGGCTTCCCTACGGTCCCGAACTTGTTGGCGCCCTTGCGGTTGAAATGTGCATACACGCAATCTTCCGTCATTCCATACACCTGATAAATTGTGACGCCCAGAGAATCCCACCATTCCATTAATGACGGACTAAGAGGTGCAGCTCCTGAAAAGAATAGTGAACACTTATTGAGACCCAATTTTTTTCGAATGGTTCTTTTAATGATGCTGCCGACTATTGGGATAGCCAAAAGACGGTTGAGTTTGCGCTGGGGCATTTTCTCCAGAATTTTTTCCTGAAACTTGGCCCAAATACGAGGAACCGCAAAAAAGAAATTTGGCTGCGTAGCAACGAGGTTCTTGGGAAACGTTTCCAGTGATTCAGAGAATGAGAATTGTGCTCCACGGTATAGCCCAATCGTTTCAATTCCGATTCGCTCGGCTATGTGACTTAGGGGTAGATAGGAGAAAAGCCGCGGATAGATAGGGAAGCCAACAGTTTCATTTCCAACCTTTACCGTCATGTGAAATGAATTAAACACATGCATTACTCCTTTTGGCGTGCCGGTAGTTCCCGACGTATACACAATGGTCATTAGATCGTTTGGTGAAGGAATGACAGGTTTTTCAGCTGGTGGATATTTAGAAACTATACCTTCCCATGATTCGCTTTCCTCAATGCCGTAAGCAGAAATCCCAATCTTTTTTATCGTTGAAGGAATGCCGGATTGCTGCAGTGGATATGCATCCAGCTTGCCAATGATGATAACTTTTGATTCGCTGTGGTCAAGAATCTGAGTTATAGTCTCGGCTGACAATGTCGGGTAAAGCGGAATTGAAACGTGCCCCGACATCATGATCGCCAGGTCAGCCATAATCCAATGAGCACAATTTTTGGACAACAAAGCCACATGACTGTGAGGGGGTAACTGCAGCTGATTCATATATTCTGCTACTCTCCTGATTTCACCACCCGCCTGCAGCCAGGTCCATGTTTTCCACTGATCGCCTTTGGGCTGCCTGAGAAAAACCGAATTGGGCATGATCTTTTCCCAATGGAGGAAATACTCGAGGGGGCTGTTCATAGGCTTGGAATTGGTAGAGTAGACGAAGCTAGGAAAATCTACCCCCAAAAAAACAAAGGAAGAAGCTGGTAAAAGTCAGTAAAAGCTAAGTAGACTTTTAAACCAGTGGGTGATCTTATACCTTCACCCTCATGTCGACTACACCCAAGAGGTTATTTCTCCTCGATGCCTTTGCATTGATCTACCGTGCTCATTTTGCCTTTACGAAAAACCCCCGGATTAACTCTAAGGGGATGAATACCTCGGTAGTGTTTGGATTTACCAACACACTCCTGGAAGTGCTCCAAAAGCAAAAGCCTTCACACATTGCTGTTGCTTTTGATACTTCAGCCGCTACTTTTCGAGATGAAATATTTGAAGAGTACAAAGCGCATCGACAAGCAACGCCGGAGGATATCCGGAGCGGTGTACCCATCATCAAGGAAATTTTGCGCGGATTCAGCATCCCTATCCTGGAAATGGACGGCTATGAAGCTGATGATATTATCGGCACCCTGGCGACCAAAGCGGCAAAGCATGGTTTTGAAGTGTTCATGATGACGCCCGATAAGGATTTTGGCCAAATTGTTGCGGACCACATCTGGTTGTACAAACCAGCATACATGGGTAATTCTGTTGACATTCTGGGACCGAAGGAAGTGTGTGAGAAATGGGATATTGAAAATGTTTCGCAGGTCATTGACATGCTGGGCCTACAGGGCGACACATCCGATAATATACCGGGTATTCCAGGTGTGGGACCAAAGACCGCTGCAGACTTACTAAAAAAGTATGGCACGGTTGAAAATGTAATTTCACATGCAGGGGAATTGAAAGGTAAATTAAAGGAGCGTGTAGAGGAGTTTGGCGATCAGGCTATCCTATCAAAAAAACTTGCCACCATTGTTATTGACGTCCCGGTTCCCTACAATGAAGAAGATCTTTTGTATTCCGGACCCATCAAAGAGATACTGATACCGATTTTCGAAGAACTGGAATTCAAAACAATGTTGACCCGCGTGTTGACAATCGAGAGTAAAAGTACGGCGACCTCATTACCCGATGGTTCATTACAAGGATCACAACTCTCTATGTTTGGAGGACCCGTCTCATCATACCAGGGGGAGCCTAAGAGCAAAACTTCCCATGCTGGCGAATTGAACCATAGGCTTGTTGAAACGAAGGAGGAAAGAAAAGCGCTTGCAGAGAAACTCAAGTCAGTAAAACAATTTGCATTGGAAGTTCTAACGAATGACGTAGAGCACTTTGACTTTGAAATCAGGGCAATCGCTATTTCACTTGAACCAGGTGAAGCTTATTTTGTTCCTGTAAAGGGGAAAGAACTCTTAGACATAAGAGACGCCTTGGCAGATGAAAAGATCGGGAAGGTGGGTCACAATATTAAGGGATCCATACTGGCGCTCAAGAAAGGCGGCATTGAACTGCGTGGTCCGCTGTTTGATACGATGCTTGCGCACTATCTCATTGAGCCGGAAGCCTCTCATGATCTTAGTGTAATCTGCAATCAATATTTTGGGCATCAATTGTCAACCGACAAGAGCGAAACAGAACAAGCTATGGAGCGGGTGGACCTTGCCCTCCAGCTTCGCGTAAAACTTCAACATGACCTGGAACAGCGGAGGCATTCACTGTTGATGCGCGATGTGGAGATGCCTTTGGTGAAAGTCCTTGCAGCGATGGAATTTGAAGGAGTAAAAGTGGATGAAGGGACCCTGAAGTGGATGTCGGAGGCCCTAAAGAAGGACAGTGAGAAGGTGCAGAAGGAAATTTTTAAACTGGCAGGCACAGAATTTAATATTGCTTCACCCAAGCAGCTGGGGGAAATATTATTTGACCGACTGAAATTATTGGACAGGGCCAAAAAGACAAAAACAGGACAGTATGCTACTGGTGAAGATGTATTGCAGAAGCTGGCCGATGAACATGCTATCGCAAAGGAAATCCTGGAGTTTCGCGAATATGAAAAACTGCGGTCTACTTATGTGGATGCATTGCCAAGAATGGTGAGCAGAACAGATGGTCGCATTCACTCTGATTTCAGACAGGCAGTAGCCGCTACAGGCAGACTGAGTTCGAACAATCCGAATCTTCAGAATATTCCTATCCGGACAGAGAAGGGGAGGCAGATCCGTGCAGCCTTTGTCGCGCGTGATAAGGACTTCCTTTTCATGTCAGCGGACTACTCGCAGATTGAGTTGCGTATTGCTGCCTCGTTCGCAAAAGATGACATCATGATTGAGGCATTCCGGAACCATAGAGACATTCATGCAACCACTGCGGCCAAAGTCTTCAAGGTCCCCCTGGACAAAGTAACACCGGATATGCGACGTAAAGCAAAGGAAGTGAACTTTGGCATTTTATACGGAAGCACCGCCTTTGGCCTATCGCAGAACCTCAATATTCCACGTAGTGAGGCAGCCGAAATTATTGAATCCTACTTTAAGGAATTCTCAGCCATTAAACGCTATATGGACAACACCATCAATGAGGCGCGCGAGAAAGAATATGTAGAGACGATTCTGGGGAGGAGACGTTATTTGAGGGACATTAATTCAAAAAATATTACCACACGTGGTTTTGCTGAACGCAACGCCATCAACGCACCTATTCAGGGTAGCGCAGCAGACATAATAAAAATTGCCATGGTGAATATCCACCACTGGTTGCAAGTGAATAAACTGAAAACCAAAATGATCCTTCAGGTCCACGATGAATTAGTATTTGACCTGCATAAGGATGAGCGGGACCTTGTGAAACCTAAAGTAATGGAACTCATGAAAAGCGCCGTGATTATCGATGTGCCCATGGAGGTGGAGGTAGGTATCGGAAAAAATTGGTTGGAAGCACATTAAGGCAGATCTGGCAGGTTCTTTGTGCCTTTGGGACCACCAAGGCACAGCCTCGCTTAGAATCATCCGGCTGCTGAACTAGAATTTTTATTACTGTTGGTCCATCCTTTACCCTCCTGTAAGATGATAGAGCCAGAGGCTCGGCACATCTTATTTGGTTAACTATTATATGTCCCGTTCCTACGGAACTTACACTTAACCTTCCAACTTCTTTAGTCGGACAAAAGTAAATTTTTTTATAACTTTGACTCAAATTTTTAATCAACACAATGAAAGAAGGCACAGTAAAATTCTTTAATGATGCCAAAGGCTTTGGTTTCATCAAGGAAACAGCAACAGGAACGGATTATTTTGTTCACATCTCTGGCCTGCTGGTAGATACGCTCAATGAGCATGATGCGGTTACCTTTGAGCTGCAAGAAGGAAAGAAGGGGCTGAACGCGGTCAATGTAAGGTTGGCCAAGTAGTAAGCCCGACTTTACCAAATAGTAAAAATCCCCGATACATCGGGGATTTTTATTTCTATTCGGATAGGACTTGGCATACTTCCTTAAAATTTTGCCCGAATTGTTGCAAATAAGTTCCTTCCTGGAGAATTAATGCCCGAAGCAAAAGTTCTGTATTGAAGGTCCAGCATATTGTCGATCCCTGCCTGTAGGGTAAACATTTTCGTGACGTCGTATGCTATGCGAAGGTTGAGGGTGTACCAGGAGGGCATGCCCTTGAAATTCGGGGTCCCGTACTTGGGAGCATAATTGGCATTGTCCTCACCGCTGTTGCTGTAGTCATCGCTTCTTTTCCAGGTACTGAAATTACTGAATAGTTCAGATCTGAGTTTAGCCCGGTTGTATTGGATGCCCACCCTCCCAAAAGCAGGGGAGACATGGTCGAGTGGCGTCTCTGTGCTAAATTCATTTTTTACGCGGCCGTAGGTGTAATTATAGGAAGCTGTTGCGACCACATTCCTTGAGATGTCGGCACGCAAGGCAAGACTGTAGCCGTAGATGTAAGCCTTGCCTTTGTTTTGGTTGGACAATACCTGGCTGGAGACGCCGTCATAGATGATCGTCGATTGTCCCTGGAATGTAGAAGGCTGGGTCACGATGGCATTCGTAAATTGTGTTGCATAGAAATTGCCCTCTGCCCTAAAGATGGATCCAAAGAATTTGGCGATACCCAGGTCACCGTTAAGAGTTTGTTCAGGAGCGAGATCAGGATTGGGAACGACCACTCTTCCAGGCGCAGAGTCAAAAACTTTGCTCAAGTCATCAATATTGGGAGCCCTGTACCCTGAACTTCCGGTAAGTGAAAGCTTCCAGGAAGTCGGACTATAGACAATCCCCGCAAAAGAGCTCGCAACAACATTATTTTGTTTCACTTCATTGAATGGGAAAGGATAGAAGATCTTGTCATTGAAGGTTGAATAGAGCCAGGAACCTCCGAAGCGCGCGCCATAATTAAGTGAGAGCACGGAAGATAATTCAAAGGTATTGCTGAAATAGAACGCCATCATGTTCATAGTATTATCCCCATCAGGGTATCGGGTGTTTTGAGGACTTTGTGTGCCAGTAGTAATGTCGGTTTTGAAAGCAGTTGATTTCAATGAATTAAACTGTCCGTCTAATCCATATCGAAAACTATGGTTGCCTAGTTTTTTTTGAAAGTCGATCGTGATGCCCGCAACATTGACATTTTCGATCCGGCTGTTCTTGTTATTGCTTCCAAAGTTCCTGTTGTGGCGGCTCTCTTCAATATTTTGATAGCTGAGCGTTGCCGTCATAGCATCCGCCAGTGAGCCAAGTTCACGAAGGTTGAGTTGGTAGGATGTCAATACTCTTTTCTGAGGACCATAATACCATTCCGCTGAGCTTAGTCCCCCACTGCTGTTGGGGTCGGTGAGTCGATCGTACCGTGGTACGTTTGTCGAATTGGAATACTGAAAATTCAGTAAATGACTTACCTGGCCATTTTGACTGAACATGAATTTTTGAAGTAAGTCCCATTGTTTATAGCCAGTAGTAACTTGTTTTAGAGGATCAATGTTCTGGACAAGCAGATCTGACGAATTGTCTGATGAACGTTCCACGTATTGAGGCCTCAGGCCAAAAGGTTCACCAAGAGAAGAATTGGTGTTTCCACCCATTTTCAAATCACCAAAATCACTGTAGGTGAATGAGGTGAGTGACGCAAAGCGCTTACTCCCCAGGTTCAAATCAAAGTGTCCGGTCTTCTCCTGGCTGGCCGATCCGAAACGAAAGAAGGAATTGCCTCCGGCGGCAAAATTTCCAGTAGTTGACAATTGAGGATTGCGGGTATAAAAGTGGATCACTCCACCAAGTGCATCGCTACCATACACTGTGGAGGCTGGACCAAAAAGTACTTCAGCGCGGTCGAGCATGTTGTTGTCGACCGTGATGGTATTTTGAAGGTGACCGGCACGATAGATCAGATTATTCATGCGCACCCCGTCGATCATCAACAGCACACGACTCGCCTCAAAGCCACGAAGCATGGGACTGCCACCGCCTTGCTGGCTCCTCTGAATGGCCACCACACCGGTATTTTGCAACAGGTCTGCGGACGTTTGTGCATTAAAGTTCCGCAGAACGACAGAGTTAATCACGTTAATTTGTTGACCAACGTTTCTGCGTGTCTCCTGAATTTTGTTGGCAGATACTACCACCTCATTGAGATAGGAAGACTTTAGCGAGTCGGCTTGAATCTTTGCCGGATCAGTTGTTTGTGTCCAGGCAGAGATATAAGCCAGTATGGATAGGAATGTGAAAATATATTTCATGATCAATGGAAATTTTTTTGTGTAAATAAATGAACGATGGCCCGCCTGAAAAGAGCAGCCATCCCTCAAAGGAAACTAAGAAGAGGAATTATACCTATGACTGAGGTGGAGGGGAATCGATTGGAAGCGTTACGGAATAGAAATGCTCCACGTAAATCGAAATTTGTAGAGGGGTGATAGCCTGATTAAACCTAAAAATATTTTCATTTGAGACGAAGATCAAGGAAATGAAAGCAAGTACCTGCGAGGGAGCTCCTCTCGAATCACCTTCTGAGCGTTTGATAATTTCATCTAGAAATGAAAGCAAGTTTTCTTCCGCTTTATCATGAATGACGCGCAAAACGAATTGATCGTCTGACATTGACACCTTTCCAATGTCATACATCTTACCCTGCCACTCAATTTCGTTTTCTATTGTTCTGGCCTTTTTATAATCAGAGGCTGACAACTGAATGATTTCAAACTGATCATCGGGCTGGTTTTTTATTTTCTCCCGGATTTCTTTGTGAATGGTGATGAGCCTCACCGTAAAAAAAACATAGAACCCTGAATAATGCGCCAGGAATAAGGAAAGTAAAAAAATTGAGAAGCCCCTTTTCATTGAACCGTTGAAGAGGCAAATTAGCCAAAATTCGGATTGGACGTGAAATGTTACAAGAATGGGAGAATGATGAGATAAGCGAGCTTTATGTGAAAATTCAAGCGCCAGGCCCGCAAAAATTATATCTTTGGCGGCTTCATCAAACAGCAATTTCCTATTCCAAAAATTACTGGAGAATGTCAGAAGATCTTGGATAAGAACGTAGATACCCTACTACAGCTCAATCAAGAATTATAAACTGAAAAATTGCAAACCAAAATTGACCAAATAGAGACGCGTATAGACTACAGTGAAGAGAAAATTGATCAATTGGTGTATCAACTATACGGACTCACCTCATCAGAAATAATTGTTTTGATTAGAGCTTTGATTTTAGGTCAGCGATGATCTTTGTAGCATGTACACGCGAATTCTCAATGAACCATTTGTTGGTTTTCAATCCGCCACAAACCACGCCGGCCAGGTAAAGACCTGGCACATTGGTTTCCATCGTCAACTCGTCATAGACCGGTGTGTGATCGTGATCATTTCTGAATTGAATGCCACAGGCTTCCATGAATGCAAACGGCGGCTGGTAGCCGGTCATGGCCAGCACAAAGTCATTTGAAAGCGTCTTTTCGCCTGACGGTGTTGAGATTTGAACGACTGTGGGCGTAATCTTCGTGACGTGCGCATTAAAATAGGCCCTAATCTCTCCTTCCTTAATCCTGTTTTCGATGTCGGGCCTCACCCAATACTTTACGCTTTCGCGGATTGTGGATTCGCGAATAACCATGGTAACCTCTGCACCCTTGCGCCAGGTTTCAAGGGCCACGTCTACCGCTGAGTTGGCAGCGCCCACCACAACGATCTTTTGACGAAAGTAGGGGTGCGGTTCATCATAGTAGTGTTTCACCTTGGGTAAATCCTCGCCAGGTACATTCAACAAATACGGCAGATCGT
Source organism: Cyclobacteriaceae bacterium (assembly GCA_043779735.1). Classification (GTDB taxonomy): domain Bacteria; phylum Bacteroidota; class Bacteroidia; order Cytophagales; family Cyclobacteriaceae; genus ELB16-189. The sequence continues at coordinate 11,309 of JAYWDR010000284.1, forward strand.
AGAATCCGAGTGCCAACACAACAGTTTTTGAGAAATATTGATTCTTTGATGAAGTAATCTCAAAGAGGTCTTTCTGTCGCTTCAATGAAGTTATTTCTTCATATAGATTAACCGATAAGTTCCAGGAGGAGCACACACGGCGATAATATTCAAGTGCTTCTGCTCGGTTCGGTTTGGGACTGTGAGAAATGAAAGGGACTTCTCCTATCTCAAGCCTCTCGGAAGTGGAGAAGAACATCATGTTGGCTGGATAATGAAATAGTGAATTGACCAGGCAGCCTTTTTCAACAATAAGGTACGAGAGGCCGGCTTTCTCGGCTTCAATACCACAGGCGAGGCCAATGGGACCGGCACCGATAATAAAGAAATCAAGTACGTTATCCATTTTCCTTTTCAGACATGCATTCTTCCTCGCAATCAATACCTCCAACTTTTTGTGTCAGCTCCTTTTGGCGCCGTTTCAGAAATGCGCCTCAAAATCTTCGGCAAGTACTGAGTATTATAATGCAGCCGCGATACAGCATTTGGGTTGTTGTGGTCCCCATTCCAGCAATGCTCGGCACGATCACCGTAATCCACTTCACCTTTGTAAAAAGGATTGTTTGTCTTCTTCAGGAAATTCTCCATTAAGTATACTGCGTTGTTGAGATAATAGTTATCCATATCACCACAGTAGATGTGGATTTTGCCCTGAACTCTGGGTCCCAAAGTTTTCCAATCGCGCTCCAGAATATAGCGCAGATCATAATTCTCTTTCCAATAATCGACCACACTCTTATCAATTTCGCCTGTCTCTTTGTTGAACACTCTCTTGGGATAGCCATCGTCTCCCTGTGGAGAGAAGACGGCTTCCCAAATATCCCATTGATCACCAGACCGACCATGGGTACCGAGTACCAACTCGTAATGGTTATTTTCTTCCATTGTTGCCTGAATCTGACCCAGGTAATTCCGATGGGATGGACGAGGTAACTTTTTAAACTCACTATCATACCAGTAAGCATTCTTGTCCTTATACAAATCCACAAGACAGTAGGAACGAAAGTCAACAGGATCGGGGCAGGCAGCAAAACACCCATTAAACTCATCAGGATAGAACATCTGAGCGGCCAGGGCCTCCCAGCCACCGGTAGAACCCCCATACGTGAAACGCGCCCAGCCCTGACCAATGCCGCGAAATTGTTTTTCGATTTCAGGCAGTAATTCAAACATGATCGCGTCCCCATAGGGTCCGAGATTAGCCGAATTTACCGCATACGAATCATCGTAATATGGATTGGCGTGCTGTATTTCGACCACCAGGAACCTTGGAAAATTCTTGCTGGTCCACTGTTTATAGAAATTGTAAGCCTCCTGCTTTTCAATTTTATGATACCCATAAATGTTAAATCGCTCTGAATAATCGGTGGTGTCCATGGCAGGATCGGGGGGTTCGGTGCTAAACCCACCAAAGTCGGAAGGAAAATGGCCGTGGTAGATCATGAGCGGATACTGCGCTTTGGGATGTTCGTCAAATCCTTCCGGCAACAGAACATGGGCACCAAGGTACATGGGTCGTCCCCAAAACTCGCTGAGCATCTTGCTTTGAATCTTAATGTGCTTCACATACCTGGTGTCTTCGGGTTCTTTGATGGAAGGAATCTTTTGATCCATTACCACTTTGATGGGTTCTTTTTGAGATGGATTGACCATCACCTTAAATGGCCTGCTATAAAAGTTGCCTGGCTTTGAGTTCCAATGCTGCCCCTCCCCTTGATCGGGCGGAAGCTTTACAGTCTTGCCATTTTTTAGACTAAATGTTTCGTATCGGTTAATCAGAGCCTGAACATAATATTCGCCAGGAGTAATATTTTTGATGCTACGGATCGGAAAGCCAAACGCCGATTCGTCAACGATAACTTCCTGTCCGGGCTTTATGCCATCTACATCTACACCGAAGGCAAGTTGTGTAGTAAGCCCAAAATTGATTTGATTTCTTGGCTCTGTTTTGTCATTTGTTGCGAGCATCAATACTAACCTGCCATCCTGCGCCTGGTTACTCATTTTGGGCGTAAATGTGATCGAGAATTTCAGCCCCTGGGTAGAATCTTTGGGAGGCGTGCATTGCCAGCCTAGCAGGATCAATAGTGGCAAAAAGGGAATAAGTCGTTTCATGGCTCTTGATTTATTTTGATAAGGTATTTCTAATTTCTCAACAACACAATTTACCCGGATAGACTTCAAATTATCGCCGGCGACTAGTTCTTTTAAATTGATTTGAATAAAGCGAAAATAGTTTAATTTCGTTTAAACAAACAATTGAATCATGGACCCACGACCTTGGCTGCAACACTATCCTGCCTACATGCCTGCTGAAATTGATGAGCCAGCCTTTAATTCATTGGCAGCAATGTGTGAGGATGCATGTAAGAGATTTGCCGCTATTCCCGCCATTGAGAATATGGACAAACAAATCACATTTGCCGAACTAAATTCCCTGGCAACGGATTTTGCCTCTTTCTTACAAAATGATTGCCAACTTAAACCAGGAGACCGCATTGCGATACAGATGCCTAACATACTTCAATTCCCGGTGGCAATGCTTGGAGCGCTCAAGGCGGGGCTTATCCTGGTAAACACCAATCCACTCTATACACCAAGGGAGATGGAGCACCAGTTTAAGGACAGCGGAGCGGTGGCAATCGTTATCCTGGCGAACTTTGCTCACAATCTTGAGAAAATACTCGACAAGACTTCAATAAAGACGGTGATCATCACTGAGTTGGGGGACCTGCTCGGTGGACTGAAAAA
>JAYWDR010000285.1:0-5237 GCA_043779735.1 Cyclobacteriaceae bacterium
TAGAAATTGGGAATCGCGGCAAAGAAATACTTCACATTAAACCCAGTATGAATGACCATTGAAGAGCAGTACATACAGGCAGTGGGCAGTAATCAATTCGGCCAATTTTTCAAAATCCATTTACTGTCTTGCTGCTCCCGATTTGCAATCAGGATGCCTACTGCCAACTTATTTCCCTATTTTGCCCCCTTAAGACTAGCTCATGAGTGAATTAATCAGTTCGATTGCATCCGGTGTTTGGACACCTGTTCTCTTCGTGTTAATCTTCGGTGGTCTATTTTTCTTTTTTTACTCCCGGTTCGTTCACTATCGCTACTTCTTTCATTCCATTTCCATCCTTCGTGGCAAGTATCACAATCCGAATGATCCTGGACAAATCAGTCCCTATGAGGCCCTCTCAACCGCGCTGGCAAGCACCGTAGGCATGGGCAACATCGCTGGCGTTGCCGCAGCCATTAGCGTAGGTGGGCCCGGCGCATTGTTCTGGATGTGGGTCACTGCGTTTGTGGGAATGTCGACCAATTTTTTCACGAGCACCTTGTCAGTCATGTATCGTGGGAAGGATTCTGCCGGTGTGATTCAGGGTGGACCTATGTATGTGATTCGGGAAGCGCTGGGAAAACGGTGGCAACCGTTGGCGGTGTTGTTCTGTATTTGTTGCATGGTGGGTTGTCTTCCGATCTTTCAGGCGAACCAGCTTACACAAGCCATTATCGATATCGGCATTTCTTCGGAAGAAGTCAAGGCGATGTCATTTCCATTTCTAAGATTCGAGATCAACACAATGAAATTTATCATCGGTACGGTGCTTATGATAATTTCAGGGACAGTCATCATCGGTGGTATTCAGCGAATCGGAAGCTGGGCCGGCAAAATGGTCCCGCTCATGATCATTATCTACTTTTTTTCTGTACTCGCCATTTTGATCATTAATATCTCCTCTGTTCCGCACTATCTCTGGCTTATCATCACGGACGCCTTCGCTGCAAATAACTTTCACGGTGATCCTGCTCTCGGTGGGGTCTTGGGGGGACTAATTGTTGCCGGTGTGAGACGCGCAAGCTTTTCCAATGAAGCGGGAATTGGCACGGCGCCGATGGCACTGGGTGCATCACAGAGTACTGAGCCAATTCGGGAGGGACTTGTTTCAATGATAAGCCCGGTGATTGACACCTTGTTGGTTTGTTCCCTCACGGCCATGGCAATTCTTGTAACAAATGTTTGGCAGACATCTGATGCCAACGGCGTTTCATTGACAGCCAATGCTTTTCAAACTGCTCTGCCCGGTATCGGCAAGTACTTACTGCTACTTTGTGCTTTCTTCTTTGCCATCACCTCACTCTTTTCCTATTCCTACTATGGAAGCAAGGCCTTATCATTCCTGATAGGCGTAAAAGCCAGCAAATATTATGATTACATTTATTTGGGCACCATCATTGTAGGTGCAGTGGCTTCCATGGCTGACGTGATGAATGTGATCGACATTGCTTATGCCCTCATGGCAGTTCCCACCATGGTCTCAGGACTAATTCTCGCACCGAAAGTCCTGGCCGAAGCAACTTCCTATTTCAAACGACTAAAAGAAGAACACTAACCCGTAAGGTCAACTTGCCGAAGCAATAGAAAGACCATGTACATCCTTTTGATATGGATAATCAAATAGCCCGTGTTCTTTGATTGCCGCCTCTACCTTGTGAGGCACAAATTTCTCCCAGCCAGTCTCCCCTTTTCGGATCATGGCAAGCACATTATCAGAAATGATGTGAAGGTTAGCAATGTTGGCATCCGGGATGTCTTCCATCTTATTGTTGTCCATCAGATAGCGGAAAAGATTTTTGGTGCTCGCCGGTAACTGCACTTCGAAATCCTTGAGGGTAAACAACTCACTTGAATCCTGTTTCCACGCCGGGTAGATATACAGTTTAACGTTTGTTCCAAACAAGGCAGCAAAACTCTCCATCAGACCGCCCCGTAAATTTGAATAAGTCTTTTCCTCAAACACTTTCATCAGCGCATAAATACCAATGATGATCCCGATCTTCTTGCCTTTCGTTGTTTTGGATAAATAATCAACCAACTTATAGTACTCGAAGTAGTTAGAAATTAATACGGTCTGGCCAAGTGAACAAATAATGTCGGCGCGATGCAGAAAGTCCTTCTCATCAATTTTGCCATCAGCGCCAAGGTCCGCTAGTGTCAATTCAGTTAACACGACAATTTTTGATCTGTCAACGTCCGACTCATTCCTAAAATGCCGGCGCGACGTGAGGAGCATGTCCACATTTACATGTGTAACAGGCCTGAAGCGCCCTCGCAGCACAAGGACATTCTTCTTATATAAAGATTCTGATGGCTGCATCACGGTGCCATCCGGGCCAAACATCGCTGCCTTCGTCAATCCATTTTTTACAAGTTTCAGCGCCATGAGTCGATTGTCGACATGCTTGAAGTCCGGCCCGCTCATCCGGAACATATCTATTTCAACCCTTCTGACAGAAAGGCTATCCAGCAAGGACATCATGATTTCTTCAGGGGAAGAAAGGAACATACAGCCGTAGAGCATGTTTACTCCCGCGATGCCGATGGCATACTGTTGTTGAAGAGCATCATTGTCGTGCAACTTAATATGAACAACACATTCATTAAACTCCCCCTTGGAATGCGTCTGAAAGCGAAGGCCTATCCACCCATGTCCTTGATTGGTCCGCTCATAATTCAACACTTCAATGGTGTCTGAAAAAGCAAAGAATTTCACATGGTCCGCACGATGAGGGAGCCGTTCCAACAACAAATCATACTCTTTTTCCAGCATCTGCACCAACCGATCCTCGCAAACATACCGGTCACACTGGCCATAAATGGCATCGGAGAATTTCATGTCGTAAGCGGAAATAGTCTTGGCGATTGTGCCGGATGCACCCCCCACCTTGAAAAAATTAGCCGCTACCTCTTGCCCTGCGCCAATTTCAGCAAACGACCCGTAAATTGACCTGCTAAGGTTTATTTGCAGGGCTTTCTCCTGGGTTGACAGCTTTTTCGATTCCTCCATGGCTTAGATCAAAAAATTAAATAATGCAAATCTAACGTTCTTCTGAGTATCATTATATAGAGAGTGTAGAACTTAATTAGGGCAACCCTCATGTAAACGACTTTTTGATAATTTTGGTTTAAGGTCTATTTTGCCCTATAAATCAATTCCCTATGTCCACAAGAGGTAACTTTTCAAGTCGTTTGGGTTTCATACTGGCAGCATCCGGATCTGCGGTCGGATTGGGCAACATCTGGCGTTTCCCTTACCTCGCTGGAACAAATGGTGGCGCCGGTTTCCTCCTCATTTACCTGATATGCGTGTTCACCTTATGCTTTCCTGTGATGATAGGAGAAATTGCCATTGGCCGCAACGCCGGCAGTGATGCCTTTGGTTCCTATCAGAAATTGGGTGGCAAGAAATGGGGCTACCTGGGATTGTATGGTATTCTGGCAGGAATCATTATTCTCTCTTTCTACAATGTTGTTGCAGGGTGGGCATTTGGATATTTTCTGGAATTAACGTTCGGGAATCTTCTGGATACACCTGACTTCAATGCTTTTTTTGGCAGCTACGTGAATGAAATAGGGCCCATTTTTCTATTTTCTTTGGGATTCATAGTGTTGACGGCCGTAATCGTATCACAGGGTATCGCAAAGGGGATTGAGGCGGCCAATAAGATTATGATGCCGGGGCTATATCTCATTTTGATTGGCATCATTATTTATAGCTTCACGTTGCCCAATGCGATGGCCGGCGTAAAATTTTATCTCATTCCAGAACTGAGTGAAATAACCCCAAGGACGATTTTCTTTGCTCTGAGTCAGGCCTTCTTCTCTCTTTCCCTGGGAATGGGATGCCTTATCACTTTCGGATCGTACGTAACAAAAGATCAGAATATTGTTAAGTCAGCCGCCATCATCTCGATCGCGGATACTTCAGTCGCCTTCCTGGCAGGCCTCATGGTATTTCCATTGGTGTTCTCGTTGGGTGCCCAACCGGATCAAGGACCAAAGCTAATTTTTGTCATACTCACGGAGGCGTTCCAGGCTATGGGGCCCATCGCTGGCAAAATCGTAGGCGGGTCCTTCTTCCTCCTTATTTGTTTTGCCGCACTCACGTCAACCATTTCACTTCTGGAAGTTCCGACTGCCTATTTTGTGGACCAGAAAAAACTTGGTAGAAAGACGGTCGTTTGGTCATTATCAGCAGCCATCTTTCTATTAGGGTTACCCACTATGTACAGTCAGGGTATTATTCCCGCACTCAATAAACTCCCTATTCACAACAACCCTGACCTTCTCAGTTTTGTCGCCGACATGTGCAATATTATGCTTATCACGGGGGGATGTCTCATGTGCATTTTTATTAGAAATGAATGGACGGTTGCTAAAATGAACCAAGAATTGGCTATCGGAAACTCTTCGTACTTGAGCTCCCTTATGCGGAGCTATATTGATTTTTCAATATCCTGGATATGCCCTATACTCCTGAGCATACTTTCCGTCCTGGTGATCATAGACCAGTTCTTCGGATTGGCTTGGCTTTTTTGAGTAAGGGTATTGCCAGCTATCGGGAGAGCAGGGCAAGGAGTTCTTAGAGGCGTTTGTAATTTATTCTACCCAGTCTGCGATAAACAAATTCGTATCCCTTGTCCCGCCATTGTTGCGGTTGGAGGAAAAGATAATTTTCTTACCATCCGGCGAAAACATTGGAAAAGACTCAAACACCTTATCGTACGTAATCTGCTCAAGACCCGTTCCGTCTTCGTTGATCATAAACAGATTGAACTCAAAACCACGAGTGCCTTTGTGATTCGAGCTAAATATGATCTTCTTTCCTGCCGGGTGATAGAAAGGCGCCCAATTGGCTTTACCCAGATGTGTAATCTGCTTCAGACCAGTGCCATCCGCATGGCAAACGAAAATCTCCATAGCAGTGGGTGCCACAAGTCCCTGTTTCAAATAGTCGAGATATTCCTTTTTTTGTTCTACGGTAGTGAAGCGCGAGGCTCTGAAGACAATCTTTTTACCATCGGGTGAGAAAAAGGCACCTCCGTCATAGCCAAGCTCATTCGTTATCTGCTTTACATTCTTTCCGTTGATGTCCATCACATACAAATCAAGGTCGCCATTGCGCGTAGAAGTAAAAACGATCTTGTCTTTTTTTGGTGAAATAGTCGCCTCTGCATCATAGCCGGGTGTACTCG
>JAYWDR010000286.1:0-5230 GCA_043779735.1 Cyclobacteriaceae bacterium
AAAGATCCAGTCGTGTGGGATATTCTGGAGAATGTGTTGAAAGGACATCCAGTTCTTCTCAACCGCGCTCCAACGCTACACCGTCTGGGTATCCAGGCATTCCAGCCTAAACTTATTGAAGGGAAAGCAATCCAATTGCATCCGCTCGTATGTACTGCCTTCAATGCGGACTTCGACGGCGACCAGATGGCAGTTCACGTGCCGCTGGGCCAGGAGGCCATTGTAGAAGCTTCCCTTTTGATGTTGTCGTCACATAATATACTTAACCCTTCTAACGGCGCCCCGATTACAGTGCCTTCACAGGACATGGTATTGGGACTATATTATCTGACCAAAGGAAGAAAAGGAGAAAAAGGAGAAAACAAGACTTGCTACGGACCAGAGGAAGTGATTATAGCCTATAACGAAGGGAAACTTTCGAAGCACGCTATTATCAAGGTGCGTGTAAATGTAAAAGATAAGAAAACAGGCGAGATTGTCCCGACGATGATTGAGACCGTAACGGGTCGTGTAATATTTAACCAGGTTGTTCCTGAGGAAGTAGGCTTTGTTGACGAACTTCTCACAAAGAAAAAGCTTCAAGGCATCATTGCAGATGTTTACAAAGTCGCAGGACTGGCAAAGGCGGCAAAGTTTCTTGACGATATCAAGGAACTCGGCTTCCAGATGGCTTACCGTGGCGGCTTGTCTATCGGCTTGGACGATGTGAAGATTCCCGCTGAAAAGGAAAAACTGGTTGCCTCTGCGCAAAAAGAAGTCGATAGCGTGTGGAACAACTATATGATGGGTCTCATCACTGACAATGAGCGCTATAACCAGGTAATCGATATCTGGACCAGAACGAACACGCTTCTTACTAACACGCTGATGAAGCAGTTGGAAGAAGATCAAGGTGGTTTTAATTCGATCTATATGATGATGCACTCCGGAGCACGTGGTTCGAGAGAGCAGATTCGTCAGTTGGGCGGTATGCGAGGCCTGATGGCCAAGCCTCAGAAGAACCTTGCCGGATCGGTCGGTTCAATAATCGAGAATCCCATCCTGTCCAACTTCAAAGAAGGACTTGACGTATTAGAATATTTTATTTCTACCCACGGTGCACGGAAGGGACTTGCAGACACGGCGTTGAAGACGGCGGATGCAGGATACTTAACACGACGATTGGTGGACGTGGCGCAGGATCTTGTGATTACAGAAGAGGATTGCGGGACATTGCGTGGATTGAAAGTAACGGCGTTGAAGGATAACGAGGACATCGTTGAACCACTTTCAGAGCGTATTGTAGGTCGTGTATCTGTCCATGATATTTATGATCCGATTACGGATGAATTGATCTGTGCTGCCAGCGGTGAAGTCACCGACGAAATTGCCAAGCGCATTGAAGAGACAAGCATCGAAGAAGTTGAAATTCGTTCGATTCTTACTTGCGAATCACGTGTGGGAGGATGTACCAAATGTTATGGCCGTAACCTGGCCACGGGCAGAATGGTCCAGGCAGGGGAGGCTGTAGGCGTTATTGCAGCACAGTCAATCGGGGAACCCGGAACCCAGCTTACACTTCGTACTTTCCACGTGGGGGGCGCGGCTTCCAATATTGCCACGGAAGCGAGTATCAAGGCTAAGTTTTCAGGTGTCATTGAATTTGAAGGCGTTCGTACCATTGACTCCACAGACAAAGACAATAACAAAGTCAAGGTGGTGATGGGACGTACCGGTGAAATCCGCATCATTGAAAAAGAAAAGAGTCGCGTGCTGATTACCAATAACGTACCGTATGGCTCGTTTCTGTTGGTAAAAGAAGGACAGAAAGTGGAGAAGGGGGATGAGTTATGTAATTGGGATCCGTACAACGCTGTTATTCTTTCTGAATTTGACGGCGTCATCGAATACGAAGCCATCATTGAGGGCATCACCTTTAAGGAAGAATCGGATGAACAAACAGGTCACCGTGAAAAAGTGATCACCGAGACGCGTGATAAGACAAAGAACCCCGCCATCATTGTGAAAGGTAAGAACGACACGAAAGGATATAATATCCCCGTGGGAGCACACTTGGCAGTAGACGGAGGAGAGCAGATTAAGGCTGGCCAGGTGCTGGTGAAAATCCCTCGTGCTGTAGGAAAGTCGCGCGATATTACCGGTGGTTTACCCCGTGTGACTGAATTATTTGAAGCACGCAATCCATCAAACCCGGCTGTAGTAAGTGAGATTGATGGTGTTGTGACCTATGGAGGTATTAAACGCGGTAATCGCGAGATTTTCATTGAATCCCGTGATGGTGTGCAGAAACGCTACTTAGTACCGCTGTCCAAACACATCCTGGTTCAGGACAATGACTTCGTGAAAGCGGGACAACCTCTTTCAGATGGAGCCATCACTCCTTCGGATATTCTCTCGATCAAGGGCCCGACGGCCGTTCAGGAATATCTGGTGAATGAGATCCAGGAAGTGTATCGCTTGCAGGGTGTGAAAATTAACGATAAGCACATTGAGGCAATTGTAAGCCAGATGATGCAGAAGGTTGAGATCATCGACAGCGGTGACACTAGTTTCCTGCAAGGAGAATATGTAGACAAACTGGAATTCCGCGAGATAAACGATCTGGTGCTTGACAAAAAAGTTATTCTTGACGCTGGGGAGTCCCAGAAACTCAAGCCTGGTCAGATTGTGACCGCTCGGGAGCTGCGAGATGAAAACTCATCACTGAAGAGAAAAGACCAGAAAGTGGCTGAAGTTCGCGATGCCATGCCGGCCGTTTCGAGACCAACGCTGCAAGGCATAACGCAAGCTTCGCTGAAGACAGAGAGCTGGCTGTCGGCCGCATCATTCCAGGAGACGACAAAGGTTTTAAGCGAGGCTGCGATACGCGGCAAGGCTGATCATTTGGCTGGACTAAAAGAAAATGTGATCGTAGGTCACCTGATCCCTGCCGGTACCGGTCAGCGTACGTTCAATGACCTCATCGTCGGCTCAGAAGAAGAATATGAGAAGATGGTAGAATCAGCTTCAACTCCCGCTCCTCCCAAGAAGGAAAAGGAGTTACAAACTAATTTGTAAACTTAAACACTGGGCCACTAAAGAACATTTTCTGAAAGCAGCCGGCTTTGCGCATTAGCTTAGCGTCTCTGCGACTTGGCGGTTCAATTCCGATAGCTATTGGGATTACCGCAAAGCCGCCAGGAATTCGCGAAGGAATCACAAGATCGTAGCTTCGCAATGATGTTTTTTATTTAACCCGGTGATGAGCCATGGCAGACGACAAGAATCAACCCCTACAAAATCAAATCAACATTGAGTTGAGTGAGGAGATTGCCGAAGGAGTCTACTCCAACCTGGCCATGATCGCTCATTCCAACAGCGAATTCGTTATCGATTTCATCAGGCTTATGCCGGGCGTGCCGAAGGCAAAGGTCAAGGCACGCATTGTCATCACCCCGGAGCACGCCAAGCGTTTACTTGCAGCACTCAAGGACAATATTGAAAAGTACGAGGCTTCTTTTGGGCCGATCAAGCGAACAGACGAGCTACCGAAATTTCCCATGAATTTTGGAGGAACTATGGGCGAGGCATAGAATGGAAAATCAATTTGAAGGTGATTAAGGTACGAGGGTAAGATTTTCACTTAATTTCGTTGCTGGATCAAAAAGTGGCCCCGAACTCACCCTTTAGGGTGTAGTTATTGGCAATTCTTTTTCTGAGAATGGGGTTACGACAACCCACATTTTTTTTGAATTCTTTAAATCCGATTGCACGCCCTTAGCATTCGCTAATCCCCCCAATCCCGTCTGGTTAGTTTTGCCTTATTTCGCCATCAAGCTCAATGAATTGTTCTTGATGAAGGGATTTCGGGTGTATAAGCAACTTGACCAGATGGATTGCGGCCCCGCATGTTTGCGGATGCTGGCACGTCACTATGGCCGTTTGTACCCTTTGCAGGAACTCAGGCAAAAGTCTTTTATCACACGCGAAGGTGTTTCGATGTTGGGCATCAGCGAAGCTGCAGAGTCCATAGGCTTTCGCACCATCGGCGTTAAAATACCTTATGATAAATTTGAATTGGAAGCCCCGCTTCCCTGCATCGCACATTGGTACCAGCGCCATTTTGTAGTAGTTCACAAAATCTGTAATGGAAAAGTTTTTGTGGCTGATCCGGCTGCTGGGTTGCTCACATTTACCAGGGAGGAATTCAAAAAGGGTTGGCTTTCAGCAAAGGATAATGGTCTGGAAGCTGGAGTGGCACTCCTACTGGAACCCACACCACAATTCTATGAATATGAACCTGAAGCCATTGGGAACAAACGCAAGAACCTAGTGTATTTATTTGGTTACTTAAGAGGCCACAGGAAGTTCATCTTTCAGCTGGTGCTTGGTTTGCTTACCGGTAGCTTGATTCAATTGGCCTTGCCCTTTCTGACCCAGTCCATTGTAGATGTGGGGATTAACACACAAAATATCCAATTCATTTATCTCGTGTTGGCAGGCCAGATGATGTTGTTCATCAGCCGCACTGCCGTGGATTTTATCAGGAAGTGGATACTGCTGCACCTCAGCACGCGCATCAATATTTCCATCATTTCTGATTTCCTGAGCAAGTTATTCAAGTTGCCCATGTCCTTTTTTGAAGCAAAGATGATTGGCGATATTCTGCGAAGGATAGATGACCATTCTCGAATCGAACGCTTTCTAAGTACATCTTCGCTGAATGTTGTATTCTCTTTTTTTAACTTGATAGTTTTTGGTGTCGTGTTGGCCGTGTATCACCTTCCGATATTCTTCGTGTTTTTTGGCTTCAGCGCCTTGTATGTGGCTTTTGTGCTTTTGTTTATGAAGAAAAGGGCAGAACTTGACTACAAACGCTTTCAGCAAATGGCCGATAACCAAAGCAGCCTAATCCAGACGGTGCAGGGCATGAGCGAGATCAAGATGAACAACTGTGAGACCCAGAAGCGGTGGGAATGGGAACGGATCCAGGCCAAATTATTCCGTGTGAGTGTGCAGTCCACCCGCTTGCAGCAATACCAGGATGCCGGCAGCCTTTTCCTGAACGAATCTAAAAACATGCTCATCACGGTGATGGCTGCCTTAGCGGTAATGGACGGGCAAATGACCCTGGGTATGATGCTGGCGGTGCAGTACATCATCGGCCAGATGAATGTCCCTGTCAATGAATTTATTGGCTTCACCCGTGACTGGCAGGATGCTAAAATCAGTTTGGAAAGGATCGGTGAAA
>JAYWDR010000287.1:0-5229 GCA_043779735.1 Cyclobacteriaceae bacterium
GGTATTTACTGAAAAAGAGAAATACGTACTTGATCAATACCTTTTGCAAGGTGGAAGGCTGCTTCTGCTGATCGACCGGGTGGATGCGACGATGGACAGTGTGTCTCAACAAAATTATTTTGCTTTCCCCTACCAACTTGGATTGGAAGACCAATTGTTTCATTATGGTGTGCGCATCAACCCTGATCTGGTGCAAGATCGTGTATCACTACGATACCCTGTTGTGACAGGTATTCTCAATGGTAAACCGCAAATGACCCCTTTGGAATGGCCTTACTTTCCTTTAGTGAATCACTACGCCGACCATCCCATCACGCGCAACCTGGATGCGTGCGTCTTTAAATTTGTCAGCAGCATGGATTCGGTAAAAGCCCCAGGGATCAAGAAGACACCGTTGTTATTTTCCTCGGAATATTCCCGCAAGGTGACAGCGCCGGCACGGGTGAGCATCAATGATTTGCGTAAAGAGATAAAGCCGGAGAATTTTTCGTCTGGTCCGATAGTGATAGCCTATTTGCTGGAAGGGAAATTCTCATCACTCTACAAGAACAGATTTCTTCCGGAAGGGGTGGACCCCAAGGGATTTATATCCGAAGGCATCGACTCCAAAATGATTGTGGTGGCTGATGGAGATATTGCTCGTAACGAATTCAATCCAAGAAGCGGCCAGCCAAAGCCACTGGGTTTTGATGATGTATCAGGACAGACGTTTGCGAATAAGGAATTAATAGCCAATATGGTTGCTTATCTGTCCGACGAGTCAGGATTGATCAATGCAAGAAACAAAGAAGTAAAAATCCGCCCTCTGGATAAACAAAAGATCAGGAACAGCCGACTGATGTGGCAGGTGATAAATCTGGGAGGTCCATTGACTCTCATTCTCCTGGTAGGATTGTTAAAAGTGCATACCAGGAAAAACAAGTATAGCAATGTTGGCAAACCAACGCGTAACAGTCGGTTGAGGGAATGATAGCGATGTATGCGTAAGACGAGAAGTAAATATTTAGCTATTTCCTTGGGAACCTTGTCCATGGTCTGCGTAAGCCTGTTCTTTCTTACCGGGGAAATCGTCCAGCCTGATATTGATCGGGATTATTTCAAAATACCGGAGCTTGAAAAAATTGACCGGGTATCATTGACGTCTTCAAGAGGAAGTGTCGAGCTAAAATATGCAGGAAACCGTTGGCGTGTCAATGATACGTGGGAGGCTGATGCGCAGATGATCAAAGTATTGTTTGCGACCCTGCAACAAGCCGAGCCACGACGGCCGGTATCTGCAACATTAAAAGATTCTGTCAGCCAATGGTTGAAAAATAAGGGGATCCATGTGACTCTTTGGGAGGAGGGTATTTCGAAGACAGCCTTCATAGCCGGAGGCAACACATTGAAGACTGAAGCCTGGTTTTTAAAGGAAGAAGAAGCCATGCCGTATATCATGAACATTCCCGGCTATCGTGTTTATGTTTCCGGCATCTTTGAATTGGACGTTCAGGGTTGGCGCAATAAGCGAATTTTTGATTTTAACTGGAGGAATTTCAAATCATTGACAGCCACTTTTCCGAGTGAGCCCAAACAGAATTTCGAGATAGAGAATAAGCAAGGGTACTTTGGAATCAAGAGCCTGACCGCCACGGATACCGCCAAGTTGAATAATTACCTGGACAATGTGTCATTACTCTTTGCCACCCGGTTTATTGAAAATGGCCTGCCTGCAATTGACAGCCTGACCGCCAACGTTCCAGCGGCAAGGATTGAAATTACCGACATTGCGGATCGAAGCTATTCATTAGAGCTTTTTGCGCTCCGGAATAAGGATAACGAGGTGTATGGCAGGTTGGCCGGCGGACAGATTGTGACCCTGAACAAGATCAAGATTGCGGAAATTGTCAGGAAGAAGGAGTATTTTCTCCCTCATCAGGGACATTGATAATCCATTTTCTTCCTAACTTAGCGGACTACAACCAAAACCACTGATTTGCATGAAGTTCATTGTTAACTCCAGCTACCTGCTGAAGCAACTTTCTTATATCAACGGGGTGATTACCACCAATCCGGTCGTTCCTATTCTTGAAAACTTCCTATTTGAAATAGACAAGAACCATCTGACCGTGACGGCCTCTGACCTACAAACCTCAATGATTACGGAGGTCACAATAGAATCGAAGGAGAACGGCAGTATTGCCGTCCCTGCGCGCATTCTCCTGGACACCTTGAAGAATCTCCCCGATCAGCCAGTTACGTTTTCTATTGATGAATCAACATACAGTATTGAATTAAGCTCAGACAACGGTCGTTATAAGCTTTCTGGTGAGAATGCCACAGATTTTCCCAAAGTGCCATCCGTCAGCAATGACTTCTCGGCCTCTATTTCGTCGGAGGTGTTGGGCCGTGCCATCACCAATACCATTTTTGCGACCAGCAATGATGAGCTGCGACCTGCCATGACGGGTGTTTACGTCAACCTGGGAGAGAAGAACACAACCTTTGTTTCTACCGATGGTCATAGACTGGTGCGCTATCGCCGGACAGACGTGAAGTCAGAAAGTAGCAGTACGATTATTATTCCGCGCAAAGCATTGAATTTGCTGAAAGCAACTCTTCCTTCTGAAAACACAGATGTTACCATTGATTTCAACACGGCTAATGCTTTTTTCAAATTCGGTACTATCCGAATGATTTGCCGGTTAATTGACGAGCGTTTCCCGGATTACGAGAATGTTATCCCTGCCTCCAGTACTATTAAGATGACGATCAGCCGCGCAGATTTACTCAGTTCGCTCAAACGGATTTCAATCTATGCGAATAAAACGACCCACCAGGTTCGCCTGAAGATTACTGGCAGTGACCTCCAGGTGTCAGCGGAGGATCTGGATTTTTCCAACGAAGCCAATGAACGTATGTCCTGTGAGCACGAAGGTGAGGATATTGAAATCGGCTTTAATGCCAGGTTCATGATAGAGATGCTCAGCAACCTCGATACGGACCAAATTAAGTTGAATATGTCAGCACCAAATAAGGCGGGTGTCATTCTGCCCGTAGAGAAGGACAAGAATGAAGACATCCTGATGCTGGTGATGCCTGTCATGCTAAATCAGTACGTCTGATAGCCGTGTTTCCTTTACTTAACCCATTGGAGTTGCATTACCTTCGGGGCTTTTTCACCTGGAATCCGAAAATATTGAAGTAGAATACTTTAGCTACGGATTTTTACAAATTAACCTGTGAAAATTCTTGTGAAAAAGATTCAATGACGTAAGCAGGATTTTACTTTATTGTAGAAAAATCGAAAGACGTCTCCATAAACTTTGTTGTGAATTTTCCTGAACGGAAGATGGCATTGTCCATCAGCGCGAGGTGGAAAGGGATCGTAGTCTTAACGCCTTCAATGACAAATTCACTCAAGGCTCTTTTCATACGTGTGATCACTTCATCCCTTGATTGACCAGTGGTTATGAGTTTCGCGATCATGGAGTCATAGTTCGGAGGAATGGTATAGCCCGCATACACATGACTGTCCACGCGCACGCCGTGTCCTCCCGGTATGTGAAGGTTAATGATTTTTCCGGGAGAAGGTCTGAACCCGTTCTTGGGGTCTTCCGCATTGATACGGCATTCCATGGCAAAGAGGTTAGGAAAGTAATTCCTGCCAGAGATGGGCACACCGGCTGCCACTTTTATTTGTTCTTTGATAAGATCGTAATCGGTCACTTCTTCAGTGATGGGGTGCTCCACCTGGATGCGTGTGTTCATTTCCATGAAGTAGAAGTCACCATGCTTGTCAACCAGAAACTCGACGGTGCCCACACCTTCATAGCTTATAGCCTTGGCACCCCTGATGGCCGCTTCGCCCATTCGCTCGCGTAGTTCCTGATTTACGATTGGGGAAGGAGTTTCTTCTACCAGTTTCTGGTGCCGGCGTTGGATGGAACAATCACGCTCCGACAAGTGACAAGCTTTTCCGTATTGATCTCCTACCAACTGAATTTCAATATGGCGGGGTTCTTCCACGAACTTTTCCAGGTATAGGCTGTCATTTCCGAAGGAAGCACCCGCTTCGCGTCTTGCATCGTCCCATGCCTTCTTGAATTCCGATTCATCATTGATGATTCGCATACCTTTGCCACCGCCACCGGCTGTAGCCTTCACAATGACCGGGTACTTGATTTCCTTGGCGATCTTGATGCCTTCTTCCATCGAGGCAAGCAATCCATCTGAACCTGGAATAACAGGTACGCCGGCTTTCTTCATGGTCTTCTTGGCAGTGGATTTATCGCCCATGGCCTCAATCATGGCGGGTGAGGGACCTATGAACTTAATACCATATTCCTGGCACACGGCAGAGAATTCTGCCCGCTCGGAGAGAAACCCATATCCTGGGTGGATAGCGTCTGTGTTGGTAATCTCGGCCGCTGAAATAATGCGGGGGATGTTCAAGTAGGACTCCTTGCTGGGGGGAGCTCCGATGCAGACGGCCTCGTCAGCAAAACGAACGTGAAGACTTTCGCGGTCAGCAGTTGAATAAACAGCCACAGTCTTAATATCCATCTCTTTGCAAGTGCGTATGACGCGCAATGCAATTTCTCCCCGATTGGCTATTAATATTTTTTTAAACACGATAGTTCAATTTATGTAAGTATCAGGATCAAAAGAATGAAATGAAGCAGATCTCTCGTTAGTCAGGCTCTACCACAAAGAGAATCTGATCATATTCTACCGGCGAGGAATTTTCAATCATGGCCTTCACTACGGTGCCTGACACTTCAGCCTCAATTTCATTGAAAAGTTTCATAGCCTCTATGATGCACACCGTTTGTCCTTTGGAAATCTTGTCACCGACAGAAATGAAAGGAGGTGTGTCGGAATTGGAAGACCGATAGAATGTGCCGATCATCGGCGACTTAATGTCTACTGTTTTCTTTCCGGCACTTACGGGTTTATCCTGCTTGAGGACGGCAGCTGCAGCAGGGGCCGCTAACGGTGCTGCTTGTATGGTCATCATGGTCGGTGCAGGAGATGATTTCATCACTTTTTGATCTGGCTCACGCTTCACATGCAACTTCAGTTCTTTCGTCTCGATATTCACTTCATTCAGCCCTGACTGGGAAATAAAGTCAATGAGGTCGCGTATTTCAGATGTATTCATTTCCTGCGTATTTGATTTTGATCTTTCCGACTTACCGTTCGTCTGTGATTTATTTTTGCCTTTGGGAGTTTGATTCTTGCTCATGG
>JAYWDR010000288.1:0-13969 GCA_043779735.1 Cyclobacteriaceae bacterium
ATGGTTGCGTGCATGAAAGTAGTATGGCTTCTCCAGACGCAATGAATCGGTCAGTGATTCTTCCAAAGGATCTAAATACAGGCCGGCTTGTTGCATAAAACTTACACTTCAATTTTTATCCATTCGGCATTCCTGACTAAACTCTTGTTGGCAGCCTCTATGACTGCAGTTGACACAAGGGCCTGTCTAAACGAAGGACGATTCTTTTCAAGCAAGGTTAAAGAAACTTTCTTCTTCTTCAAGTCAATAACATCTAAAATGAATCGCTCAATGCTTTTATGACCATATCCTCCAAACTTAAGGGCACCATTCTCATCAGGCAGGAAATCGGAAAAATAGGGGTTGATTTGCTGTATTCCTGTTCGCTCTGTCACCAGTTCAACGCCTCTGTTTTTCTGATCGCATTCTATTCTTCCAAGGGTTCCTACCACTTTGTATTTTTGATCCGACAACGCACTGGTAACAGATGGATCAATCCAGTTTGTATTAAAAGACGAGATAAATTGGTCATCACTCTTAGTATCTTTCCAAAGAATTTGAGCATGCACGGAGTCAAAGGTGTCTATTCCCTTGCTTCTTAGAATACCCTTCATGCCAAACGCACTCAGGCTCGTTGGCAAATACCCCGTAAGAAAATAAATCAAATCAACATAATGCACGCCCAAATACTGAAAAATATTTGTCTGATGTGCCCAGGAAGAAAATGTCTTTAAGGGTATGTCTATTCTCTGACTATAGTCAACTGTAAAGTATAACAATTTGCCCACCATCTTTTCAGCAAGCGCCTTCTTGATGTATAAATTCGTCTCATCAAATCGTTTATGGAATTCAACGCAACCCAAGAGATTATTCTTTTTTTGAATTTTGATTAAGTCCAGAGCTTCCTTACGTGTCGGGGTAAGCGGTTTCACCACTAAACTATGTATCGAGTTTTGTAATACTACCTTCACATTCTCAAAATGAAGGTGATCAGGCACCGATACAATTGCCGCGTCATACGTTCCTTGCTTACACAATTCACTAAGTTTTTCAACGGGTCGTTCGCCCAGAGCTTCAAATTCAGCATCAATATGAGTACCAAGCAGCTTGTTCGTTCTATTCAAGGCATTTTTTACATCCAACTGGCTGGATTTACTTTTGCTCGCGACAGTTATTTTTTCAAAATTCACATTCTTTGACATTTCTGCTACCGAAGACAAAATGGTACCTGTGCCCGTTTTGTTTCTTCCCGTAACATACATGCCAGCTCCAATTATGAGTAGTTTCATAAGATCAATGTCTCAATATTGATTTCAAAATTCCCTTTAAGCCAACCCATTGTAAGGCATTTCCTATTGCCCGTTTCACTCGCACCGAGTTAAGAAACACGAAATAGTCCAATATAAAATATTTGTATCTCAAATGGGCTTCAATTCTTGCCGGATAATCCTTTAAGGATTCGTCATAAATTTCCGGCATATCTTTGATGGGTGAATAATCCATAGGTTTTTGCAAAACAAAAGTACAACGCTCGTCTCCATAGACAACCTTAAGCCCTAATTTCGTAAAGAAGACCTTTAAATACTCATAATAGAAAAAGTTATAAATATGGGCCTTCTGAAAATGCCAGATGGGGTAAAATGGATACGGTTTGACTGCAAAAATCCCAGGCACCTCCACCAATAAATATTTTCCAGGCCTTATCTTTTCAATTACTTTATTGACATCCTTAATGATACTCACAAAGTGTTCCATCACATGGGATAGAATTACAAGATCCTGCGAGTTACTGCTTGTAATTTCATCATTGATAAAGCCTGCATACAGTTTCATGCCTTTGGCCTTTCCGTAATCAATATTTTCTTCGTTATAGTCCGATCCAGAAACTGACTTCTTGTCCTCGTAAAACGGATAAAGGTTACCACCCATACTGCAACCAACTTCAAAAACAGTGGATATTGAGGGGAGCAAGTCCAATCTTTTAATTAGCTCAAGGAATCCATTACCCCTTTCAACCTGTCCCTGAAAAAAAGTCTCGCTGGGGCCTGAGGAATTGTAGTAAATGGCATTATACTCGTTTTCGTAAAATAGTTTACAGGAGGTGTCGTTAAATATTTCCTCGCTTCTTATCAAACCACATTTGCTACACAAGATATTGTTTACGGAAATACCCGCCATATCCTTTTGAGTGATAATGACATCCTTCCCAACATTTACGTTGGCACATAAACATTTGTTTTCTACCTGAACATATATCCCCTTCCTGATTTTATTATTTAGGGATTTCAATGCCCGGTTCTGATGGTCCTCAAGTTTATAGAAAGGGACTCCATCATCAGGATAAAGAGGAAATTGAATGAGCCAATCAAGTATCTTTTTCACTGTACGTGATCTTACTTTATAACTTTTACACTATTTAGAGTTCCTTCCTCTTAAAAAGAAATTCAGCAATTTCAAGGTCTTGCGCGGTGTCAATATCAACTACATCAGTGGCCTCCATAAAATAGGGTAATATCTTGTCACCAGTCATTGAGTTCTTCCCAAATAACGTTGATGGTTTAGTCACATCAATCACGCAATTATAGAAGTAAACTTTAGGGAGGTCCTGTCTCCTTAGAAGATACGGAATCGGGTGCAAATGCTTCATGATTGGATCCAGAAATCCTTGGTTGTCTACGATAAACATTCTATATGGATGTTTTTCTGGTTCCGACACTGATCGCACCGAGTCCGCCATTGGATGCTTCAACATTACTTCAATTGCTTCATCAATCCAGATTGGTTTTCTGTATGGTGAGGTGGGCCTCAAATGGACTACAATATCTGGCTCGTAATTTTCAACTTCCTTGAGAAACGAAAGTGCATGCTGAAAAACTGGTATGTCCAGGACATCATCCTGTGCTAGTTCAACTGGCCGCAAGAATGGAACTTCGGCACCATACCGCCGTGAGATCTCAATAATTTCCAAATCCTCGCTGGAGACTATGACTCGATTCACCAATTTGGATTCCAACGCGTGTTCAATGGTATAGGCGATCAAAGGCTTGCCCTTGATAGGTACTAAGTTTTTTCTTTTAATCCCTTTTGACCCACCACGGGCTGGTATAACAGCAAGGACTTTCATGTTTTCTCCTTAGAGGCCTCTATATATAATGACACATATTTTCTTTCATCATCATCCAAATCAATATTCAGAACCCTATCACTACTGCCCCGATATTCGGATTTAGTGATGCTCGTGTACCTATTCTTCAATAAATAATAGAGCATTGTTTCATAATCCCAACAAGCGACGTGAAGGTATTCTTGTGTGACAAAACTGATGGCACTCATTTTTGAAACCAATTTTCTTTTTGATCGTTCCCCATCCGAGCTTGTGATAAACATCAGGTGTTCCCATTGATCGAACCATACCTGATTCTTTTGGGCATAGTTTTCCACAAATTTTGAGACATCTGGAACAATTATCCGCAGGGTACCTCCCGGTTTCAATATCCGATAGCATTCGCTCATCAATTGGTCAACCATTGAATAGGTGAGATGCTCCATGGTGTGCTCACAGAATATACCATCGACTACGGCCTCATCAATTAACAAAGGGTACCGAAGGTCGGCTCCATAGTCTACGCCATTTCTTTTGCTGGTGAAAAAATCAACATTAATAAATCCTTCAAATCGCTTTGACCCGGAACCCAGGTTAATATAGTTTTTCTTGCCCTTGTCCAGTTTTAAGCGTCCCGTAAGCATTCTGCCGAAGATGGATTTGTATTCAAAAAAAACATAATCCTTTGTGCGCGAGGGAAGAAAGAAGAAGAGAATGTCAAAAAGCGATTTGAGCATACTATTAGGGTGTTTATTGGGGGTTCTTGAACAGGGAGTTATAATCAATACGTTCGAACATATTGAGCAGGCCCCCGTTGGTGGCGTTAATAATTTTGATGTTGTGTCTTTCCGCTTCTTCTTTCAGCAAATTTAACTGATGCCAAATTATCCACATGTTGTACCAATCCATTCCGCTGGCGCCTAACTCCTTTTCATAATTTTTCTCCGACTGATTTGAGGTAATCGGTGAATTACCATAAAAACGGACATTATCACGATTAACGAGCCGAATTACCTGGTCCAGATCAAATCCGGTCAAATAAATTTCACTAAAACCCATATAGATAGCTATTGTCAGGCATTCAGTGATCACTGTAGGTACATGCATAATGGACCGGGTAATATCGATCCTGGCTTTGTTCATCAGGTGAGACCAATAGCCGGTTTTAATATAATAGCTTCGTGAAGTCATATTGGGACGCCCTTCAATTAGATATTTCGTATTTGACCCGAGGAAAAAGATTGTTTTGGAAGGCAATTTTTCCTCCATAGTATCAAACCAGGTATTCCAATCACCGTCAAATTCTTTGGGTTGGTACTTTGGTACCAGAACGTGGTAGGTTGGATGGATGGCCGCAATGTCTCCATGTACATGAAAGTGATTTTGTGTCATTACAATCTCACCCGCCAGCTTGGTCAAGTCCTGTGTCACTATGGAGTGACCACTTCCAAGAATAAAGCACCTGTTGCCTCGGTGTATGTCCTTGAACTTTGAGTTCATTGTTAAAAGAGAATCAGGAATCAAATCGTAAATGAAACACCTAGCGTTTAGGGCATGGTCCTTTAGAACCTGTCGCGTTAAGTTCATCTTAAGTAACTATGATTTAAACAAGGGGATCAATAAAAAGGACTTCCACTGAATCTTAAATATCTCCCGGGTATTTCGGTAGAAAATATTCAGTAAAAACAACGAAACAAATTGCGTAATAACAGTAGAAATAGCTGCGCCGACGGCGTAGTAAATGGGGATCAACAGGAAATTCAACGAGACATTCAACAACGCTGAAAACAAAGTTGTTACCATAATGATTCCCTGATTGGATGTCAGGATGAGATAAGAACTTCTTAATCCGGCATTGAAAAGAAAAAACATTCCCACAATCTGAATACTCAAAATCGGGAAGACTCCTGCATACTCCTGCCCGAAGATTAGGTCCACCAAATAAGAACCAAAGAAAAAAATAAACGCAACCAACAAATATCCCATGAATGTATAAGCGCCTGTAATCTGGCTGTACCTTTGATAGAACAATTTCCTGTTCTTCTCATAATATTCCACCAAAGTAGGGAAGACAGAAGATGAAAGAACTACAATAATAAGGAACGGTATTTCATAAAGTTTGGTGGATGCTGCAAAAAGGCCAGCCTGTCTGTCCCCCAACATACTTCCAATCATAATTTGGTCAATTTTCATGTAAATAAACGACGCAATGTAGGCAATATAAAACGGCCAACTTTGCATCAGGAGTCTTCGGGCTACGCCCTTGTCAAATTTCCATAGATACAATTGCTTTTCATTCCTTTGATAAACATAAAGCAGAGCCGCTCCATTGAGAATGATTTCCAGAAGACTGGCCAAAGCAAAAAATATCAAGGGAGAATCAATAAGTATCAAGAATATTCTGGAGCCACTAACAAGTGACAGCATACTCAACTTCGCCCACACTGTGTATTTTGATTTCGTTTGCGACTGGAAATAATAGTCGATTACATCTAACGATTGAAAAATAATCCCGGCTGAAATAACATACACAAGGAACCGGTCCAGTTGATGGGCGTCACCCGGTTTTAGAATAAGAATACTGAGTATCGCAAACAAATAAGTTACTATACCTGACCCAAACTTTAAGTAAAAGGCTGATCCGAGAATGTCGCTCTTCCGATCAGGATCTTTGATAATTTCCAGAATAACAAAACTCTCCAAACCAAGGGTGGCAAACGCTCCGAATAGGGTCGCTATTGCCAATGAATTATTCAGGATTCCATACCGCTCCGGACCCAGATAACGCGCCACCCAAACGCCGACGAGCAAACTCATCCCCAAGCGGACAATCCTGTCGAAGAACAACCACCAAGTGTTGCCGAGGATTTTTGCCAACCCCGGTCTGCCTTCAATTTTCTGTGTTATCCACTTCTTCACCATCGCTTTCGTATCGGGAGATCTTGACGACCCGTCTCCGCTCCCAGATTCTGGCAAAGCTAAAACATATTAATATACAACTGTTGCATTGGCCCCTTGTTAGAGGAGGTTGGTCAGAAATCAAATGAATAAGAATCTAATTCTGTCCCGAATCAAAATACGAGATCCGCATTGGTCCAGGTTGGATTCCGCCCATCCTTTTGAGAAAGAATTATTTCTTCTACAGAGGCTTTCCATTCAATGCCCAGCGCCGGGTCATTGTAGAAAATACCCCCTTCCGTTTCAGGGTGATAATAATCATCGCATTTATACAATACATCTGCCCACTCGCTCAACACCAAAAATCCATGGGCAAACCCCTTCGGCACCAGAAGCTGCGTCTTGTTGTCGGATGACAGGTCAATCGAAAATTGTTTCCCAAACGTGGGCTGACCCCTGCGTAAATCAACCACCACATCCTGAATTACACCTGACAATACCGCCACCAACTTGGTCTGGGCATGGGGTGGTTTCTGAAAATGCAATCCGCGTAGCGTTCCCCTTTGCGACCGGGACTGATTGTCCTGGACAAACTCAATATTAATTCCTGCAGCCTGAAGCGATTTTTTATTATACGACTCAAAAAAATAACCACGACTATCCATGAAAACCTTTGGTTCAACAATAAGAAGATCATCAAATGGCGTTTTGGTGACTTTCACTTCAGCGAGATTTGCGCAATTGATACACTGTTTCGATGGAAGGACGTGAATCGTCTAATCCAAACCCCTGACCCGCCAGGATTTGTTCGTAGCACTTTGTGTGCAAATCCGCAAACCCCTCGCTGAACTCAATTTCTTTTCCTTCAATTTGTAAGGACCGGTAGGTTCTTTTTCCTGTCGACTTTGCTTCTTCTGGCAGGTGATTTGCATTGATGCTCAGGTCCCATTTTACAGTGGCCCTTTCCAATTCCAGGACTCCTGAGACATGGTCATTCTCAATTTGATTGACGCGATGAGCTTTTGCTTTACCAAAAATCCACAACAACATGTCAAAAAAATGTACGCCAATGTTGGTCGCAACTCCTCCTGACTTGGATTCATCGCCTTTCCAACTATGATGATACCAATGACCACGGGAGGTTATGTAACGAAGGGCTACGTTGAAATGTTTTTCTTTTGGCGCTTGCTCAATCTGTTTCTTTAATGCCTGAATGGCAGGATGCAGTCTCAGTTGTAAAATGGTGTATACTTTTTTACCTGTCTCCTTTTCAATCTCCGCCAAGGCATCGAGGTTCCATGGATTTAAAACAAGGGGCTTTTCGCAAATGGCATCGGCCTGGTGGCGCAGTGCAAATCGGATGTGAGAATCATGCAGGTAATTCGGTGAACAGATCGATACATAATCGATCTTCTTGCCCTGTCTTCGCAATTTTTCGAGATGACGGTCAAACCGTTCAAATTCTGTAAAGAAGTCCGCCTGAGGAAAATAGGAATCCATCACTCCCACGCTGTCAAACTTGTCCAGGGCGGCCACCAGGTTGTTGCCGGTGTCCTTGATCGCCTGCAAATGACGAGGCGCAATAAAACCTGCAACTCCTATTAACGCAAAATTCTTCATAGCTTCTTTACCTGTCCATTCCTTAATTCGTATTTCTCGCCACTCTCTTCGCACACACCCTGCCCATTGGTGTCAAACTTTAGCCGATGTCCGAATTCGCTCATCCATCCTGCCTGCCGTCCGGGATTACCCATAACGAGTGCATAATCAGGTATGTCCTTTGTGACAACCGTCCCGGCACCCACAAAGGCAAATCGCCCAATGGTATGGCCACACACAATGGTGGAATTGGCCCCCAGCGATGCTCCTTGTTTTACCAATGTCTTCTCGTAATTTCCTCTTCGGTTCACAGCACTTCGTGGATTCGTTACATTGGTGAAAACCATGGAAGGGCCAAGAAACACATCATCCTCACAGGCCACTCCGCTGTAAATTGAAACATTGTTTTGCACTTTCACATTATTTCCCAAGACTACACCGGGAGATACCACTACGTTCTGTCCAATGTTGCAGTTCCTTCCAATCTTACACTCAGGCATGATGTGCGAAAAGTGCCAGATCTTGGTTCCTTCACCTATTTCGCAGCCTGGATCGATCACCGCCGACTCATGCGCAAAAAAAGTTGAAGGCTTACTCATGTACTAACGAAAGCTTTTGATGGAGTCGCAAATATAGGATAACTGCTCTGCATCCATTTCAGTGTGCACCGGCAGGGAGAGAACAGAATTCGAAAGTGCTTCAGACACAGGAAATGAACCGGGTCCATAGCCTTTCTTGCGGTAAGCTTGCTGAAGGTGCAGAGGCACTGGATAATAGATCATTGACGGGATGCCCTTGGTTTGCAAGTGGGCCTTCAGCTTGTCGCGATGGCCTCCGTTGACGACCACCGTATATTGATGGAAGACATGAGTAGAGTATGCCGCTCTGTATGGCGTCTTCAGGAAACTCAAACCATTCAAATGCTTATCATAATAGTCCGCTACTTCGCGTCGTCTTCGTGCATACTCATCAAGATGACCAAGTTTTGCAGAAAGGATAGCTGCTTGCAACGTGTCGAGCCGGCTGTTTACGCCAATCAAATCATGGTAGTATTTTTTCTTCTGGCCATGATTGGCAATCATTCGCATTTTCTCCGCTAACGCTGTGTCCCATGTGAACAAGGCTCCACCGTCGCCAAAAGCTCCTAAGTTCTTTGATGGAAAGAAGGAGGTGGATCCAATGACTCCCATCGTCCCGGCCTTTTTCTTGTTGCCATCCGGGAAAATATGATCGGCTCCAAATGCCTGTGCCGCATCTTCAATGATGTGAAGACAATTTTTTTTGGCCAATTCGATGATCGGGCCCATGGGAGCAACCTGACCATACAGATGCACTGGTACAATGGCAACTGTTTTTTTCGTGATTAATCTTTCAATCTTTGACACATCCAAAGTAAATGTGTCTTCCTCCACATCCACAAATACCGGAACTAACTGCAGCAAGGCAATAACTTCTGCCGTGGCTACATAGGTGTGAACAGGAAGTATGACCTCATCCCCTGGCTTGAAATCCAGAGCCATCATGGCGATTTGCAGTGCATCGGTCCCATTGCCGCAAGAAATCACATGCACGCCTCCAAGATAAGCTGACAGCGATTGTTCAAAATCCTTTACCGCAGCGCCTTGAATAAAATCAGTTGCGTTTATAACGTCCTGAATAGCCTTATCGATCTCCTCTTTTATATGGAGATATTGTCCGTGCAGGTCAACCATCTTAATGGGCCGCATGATTCAATTTTTGTTCCCAATTCCAGGCATCCCGTAAAGCATCTTCGGTACTTAAGGTTGTTTTCCAATTCAAGAGTCTTAAAGACTTCGCTGGATCAGCAAATACTTTTTCAATATCTCCTGCCCTTCTTGGGCCAATCGAATAATTTAATGAGACGCCCGTCACCTTTATGAATGTCTTCACCAATTCCAAAACCGACACAGGTTTTCCACTGCCCAGGTTGATTGATTCGTGCCGGCCAGGTGATTGATCAATTTTCTGCATGGCCCTGACATGGGCAATTGCGAGGTCTGTGATGTGAATGAAGTCCCGCAGACAACTTCCGTCGGGTGTGTTATAATCAGATCCAAATACCACCAGCTTCTCTCTTTTTCCTATGGCGGTCTGTGTTATGAAGGGAACCAGGTTACCAGGAACGCCGATTGGTAATTCGCCAATCAGGCCAGTGTGATGAGCCCCAATAGGATTGAAGTACCGGAGTGAAATCACTTTTAACTCCGGTGATGCCACGACTTCGTCGTCCAGAATTCGTTCGCACATCTGCTTGGTGGCGCCATAGGCAGACTCTGCCTTTTTGAATGGCGCTTCTTCCGTTACCGGTATTTTATCCGGTTGTCCATAGACTGTGCAAGATGAAGAAAAGATCAGCCTGGTCACGGAGAATTCTTTCATCACCTCCAGCAATGTCACCAGGGAACCGATGTTATTGCGATAGTATAGTAAAGGCTTCTGTACCGATTCACTTACAGACTTGAAGGCAGCGAAATGAATAACACTGTTGATGTCCTTATGCTGCTGAAATACCTTCTGTAGTTGATTCGCGTCCTGGCAATCAACTTTGTAGAATAAAAGTTTCCTTCCGACAATCTTTTCTGCCCCTTCAATCAGGCTAATATCACTTCGCGACAAGTCATCGACAATAACAGGTTCAAAGCCTCCCTGCACCAGTTCCACGACCGTATGGACTCCAATG
This sequence comes from Cyclobacteriaceae bacterium, assembly GCA_043779735.1. Lineage (GTDB taxonomy): Bacteria > Bacteroidota > Bacteroidia > Cytophagales > Cyclobacteriaceae > ELB16-189. Next base: position 10,281 of record JAYWDR010000288.1, read on the forward strand.
TATCCGGCCCCACCGGTCATCAAAATTTTTTGAGAACTCATTATAGTCTTGCGGTAACCAATGATTTATCCAGAAAGCCTTTTACATCATACACCACCGTCTTCTGGGTTCTGATCTTTTCCCAGGGAAGGTCACGAAATTCCTCGTGGCTTACTGCCAATACAATGGCATGGTAGTGCTTGTCGAGTTGAGAGATTAATGTCAAATGGTATTCGTGGCTTACCTCCTTGGCGTCGGCATGCGGGTCATATACCTCTACCTCGGCACCATAGCTGTTGAGTTCCTGTATGACGTCCACCACTTTGCTGTTGCGTATGTCAGGGCAATTTTCCTTGAATGTCAACCCCAGAACTAAGATCTTTCCTCCCTTGATAGGTTGCTCATGCTGGGCCATTAATTTGATAATCCGGCTGGCAATATAGATACCCATGTTATCATTAATTCTCCGTCCGGCAAGAATCACTTCGGGCCTGTAGCCAAGTCCCTCTGCTTTATGAGTCAGATAATAAGGATCTACGCCGATGCAATGGCCACCGACGAGGCCTGGCCTGAACGGAAGGAAGTTCCACTTTGTCCCCGCTGCCTGTAGTACCTCATGTGTATCAATCCCCATGCGTTCAAAAATGAGAGCCAGTTCATTCACAAAGGCAATATTTATATCGCGTTGAGAATTCTCAATCACTTTGGCGGCTTCCGCCACTTTGAGCGAAGAGGCAAGGTGGGTGCCTGCTTTGATGATTCTCTTATACAATTGATCCACCTTCACTGCGATCTCAGGGGTACTGCCGCTCGTTATTTTTTTTATAGTCGTGACGCGGTGTTGTCTGTCTCCGGGGTTAATTCTTTCAGGAGAGTAGCCACAGAAAAAATCCTTATTAAAAGTTAACCCACTGGTTTGTTCCAATACAGGCACACAAATCTCCTCGGTACATCCCGGGTACACCGTAGACTCATAAACAACAATATCATTCTTTTTTAAAACCTGCCCAACGGTCTTGCTCGCGCTGATCAGTGGCCTCAAGTCTGGCTGTCTGTATTCATCAACAGGCGTGGGAACGGTCACAATAAAATAATTGACATCTTTCAGCTCGGCCAGATCAACTGTGTAAGAAAGTTTTTTGGCTTCTGCGAATTCCGCACTTGTTATTTCCTTGGTTCTGTCATGTCCTTTCTTAAGTTCTGCAATCCTGTTGCGATCAATATCAAATCCAACTGTATCAATGATTTTACCAAACTCTACTGCCAGCGGAAGACCTACATACCCCAGTCCGATTACTCCTACTTTCTCCATTGTCATTTTTTTATCTTATAATAGTCACAATACCAGTTCACAAATTTTTCTATTCCATTATCGATAGAAGTGGACGGTCTGAACCCTGTCTCCTTTTCCAGATCAGTGATATCGGCATAGGTCTCTTCGACATCTCCATCCTGTAGCGGGAGAAAGTTCTTGATTGCCTTTCTGCCAAGTTTTTCTTCCAGCACTTCGATAAACTTTAATAATTCCACCGGTTTGTTGTTGCCGATGTTATAGATTCTGTATGGGGCAAAGCTGGTGGCGGGATCTGGTTGCTGAGGATTCCAATCCTTATTGCCTGTCGGTGGCCTCGAAATAAGCTGAACGATACCTTCGACGATATCGTCCACGTAGGTAAAGTCACGTTTCATTTTTCCAAAATTGTATACATCGATGGGCTTGCCCTCCAGGATTGCCTTGGTGAAAAGAAAAAGCGCCATATCGGGACGGCCGTAAGGACCATACACGGTGAAAAATCGAAGTCCTGTTGTCGGTATTGAATACAAATTGGAATAGGCATGTGCCATTAATTCATTTGCTTTCTTTGAAGCTGCATACAAGGCCAACGGATGGTCCACATTATCATGTACTGAAAAAGGCATTTTCTTATTGGCCCCGTAAACAGAACTCGATGAGGCGAAAATCATATGGCCTGCCTTAAAATGTCGACAGGCTTCCAACAAATTCAGAAAGCCAGTCAAATTGCTGTCCAGATACGCGTAGGGATTTGTAAGTGAATACCGCACTCCCGCCTGTGCCGCCAGATTTACCACACACCCAAACTGATTTTCTTTAAAGAGCTTATCTGTCGAAATCTTGTCTTTTAGATCAATTTGCACAAACTTGAATCCAGGGCTGGATTCTAGTTGTGCCAGCCTGCTCTTCTTCAAGCCTACATCATAATAATCATTCAGATTATCAAGGCCGATCACTTCATCTCCGCCCTCCAGTAACTTTCTGCTAAGATGGAAACCGATGAACCCTGCCGCTCCGGTAACTAAAATCTTTCCTTTTTTTGATTCTGGGGCCACGTGTTGTATTTTCGGACTTCAAAACTAAAAACAAATTCAGCTATTTGTTATGGAAACGCCAAAGACTTCTTCAGATGAAATCAATTTGGAGGAACTATTGCTAAAAGTTGTCTTTACTATCAAGCGAAACCTTGGGCTAATCATCGCCTTTTTCGTCATTGGGACGGCCATGGGATTTATCCACAGCATTATGGGGACCAAAATCTACGAGAGCAAAATGATGGTTACCTCTGATATATTGACTGATTCCTATGCCAATAAACTCAATAAAAATTTGAACGATATTATTCTCGATGGCAATATGGATCTATTGGCATCCAGACTCAATCTTTCCACGGAGGAGGCGGCCAAGATCAATTCTATCGAGATTGAGGGCGTTCGAAAAGAAGCTGAAAAGCAATTGTTCTATTTATTTATTACCGCCAGAACATTGGATCCCGAAGTTTATCCCAAGCTGGAAGCTGGGCTCGTTTCATTCTTTGATAACAATGAGTTTGCCAAATTAAGGGTGGAACAAAAGAAATTTTTTGACAGGCAGATCATCAAAAAACTTGAAGATGAGATTGAGTCACTGGAAAATTTTAAGACCAAAATTTATCAAGGGAATTTTTTTGAGAGCACCAAAGGGAACGTAATGTTTGATCCCACCGATGTCAATTTCAAAATAGTGGTGCTTACAAAAGAAAAGTTAAGCTATCAGAATGAGCTAGCGTTGGCCAGCAGTGTTCAGGTGGTTCAAGGCTTCACAAAATTTAACCGACCCGTGAAACCGAACAAAGCCATTTCGCTGGCGACCGGATCCAGCGTAGGATTGGTTCTGGTTGGAATATTGATTGCCTTTAAGTGGATTCGGAAGATAGCCCGGGTAGCTGAAGAGAAACAAAAAAAATAATCTCTTGCTCGTCAGACTTCTATATAAGGAATTTACCCTTGAGCTCAGACGCAAGACCGTCATTTCAGGCCTTGCCCTTTATCTTATCAGTACCATCTTTATATATTATCTTTCATTTAACCTTCGTCAAAACCTGATTAGTCCTTTAACCTGGAGCGCGCTCTTTTGGGTAACGATACTTTTCACATCAGTCAATACAGTGGCGAAGAGCTTCATCGGAGAAAAAAAAGGTGAACAAATCTATTATTACTCCCTGGTCAGCCCGGTGTTAATTATTGTATCAAAGATCCTGTACAATTTTCTACTCTGCCTGTTGCTAGCGATGGCGGGCTACATCTTGTTTCTTGTTTTTTTTACTAACCCCCTGGTTGATGTGGGATTGTTCAGCCTAACAATTGCACTGGCATGCCTGGGATTTGCGGCCTCCCTTACATTGCTTTCAGGCATCGCTGCCAAAGCCAATAATAAT
>JAYWDR010000289.1:0-5187 GCA_043779735.1 Cyclobacteriaceae bacterium
GGTTTTTCCGGATGAGCTGGACCGCATGCCATGGGCAGGTCATCTGGGGATTCACCTGCTGAAGAAAGCAGTTGGGATTGTCCAGCAGAGTAAGAGCACCCTCATCTTTACCAACACACGGTTCTTTGCAGAAATCTGGTATCAGAAGATGCTCGACGCGGCCCCTGAACTGGCCGGACAAATTGCCTTGCACCATGGCTCCATCAGCCAGGAGATCAGGCATTGGGTTGAGGAGCAACTGCATGAAGGCAAGCTGCGGGCGGTTGTTTGTACTTCAAGCCTTGACTTAGGCGTGGACTTTCGCCCGGTGGAATCAATCATTCAGGTGGGAAGTCCTAAAGGTGTGACGAGGTTGCTCCAACGCGCGGGAAGAAGCGGACACCAGCCAGGGGCGGTGAGTAAGATTTATTTTCTGCCTACTCACTCACTCGAGCTTATTGAAGCTGCTGCGGGTCGTGAGGCCATTCTTAGAGGTACGGTGGAAGACAGAGTCCCATACATCCGCTCCTTTGATGTGCTAGTACAATACTTGGTTACGCTGGCTGTCTCTGATGGTTTCAGACAGGAAGAAATCTTCGAAGAGGTTAGAAATACATTTAGCTTTCAATCGATTACAGTAGATGAATGGACCTGGGCGCTTAGATTCATCACCACGGGTGGTGAATCACTCACCGCCTATGACGAATACAGGAAGGTGGAGGTAGAAAATGGACTTTTTCAAGTCACCAACAGGAGGGTGGCCATGCGACACCGGCTTTCGATTGGCACCATTGTGGGAGATACTTCCCTGCTGGTAAAATATGTGAGTGGAAAATACCTTGGCTCTATTGAAGAAGGCTTTATATCTCGTCTTTCACCGGGAGATGTTTTTTGGTTTGCCGGTCAGCGTTTGGAGCTCGTACGGGTGAAAGACATGGAAGTGCACGTCCGCAAGAGCAAGAGAAAGTCCGGGCGCGTGCCTTCCTGGCAGGGGGGAAGGATGGCGTTGTCATCGCAGATGAGTGAGATGGTCCGGTTGAAGATCCATGATTCGGCTGAGCGGAAGGAAGTGGATCCGGAAATGATTTTTCTCAGGCCACTTATGGACTTGCAGGAGGAAAGATCGCACCTGCCCAGGAAGAGTGAACTACTCATCGAATATTTTGAGACCAGTGAAGGTCATCATGTATTGATATATCCGTTTGAAGGACGGTTGGTGCATGAGGGCCTTGCCTCGCTGGTGGCGTATCGCATGTCCAGGATCAAGCCCATTTCTTTTTCGATGGCCATGAATGACTATGGTTTTGAACTGCTCTCGGACCAGGAGATTCCAATTTTCGAAGCCATAGAAACGAATGTATTGGGCAGCGATAACTTGCTAAACGATATTCAGGCGAGCATGAACGCCACAGAGATGGCGCGGAGGAAATTCCGGGATATTGCCTCGATTGCCGGGCTGGTGTTCAAGGGTTTCCCAGGGCAAAAAATTCGCGACAGGCATATCCAGTCGTCCACACAGCTATTTTTTAATGTGTTCAATGAGTACGATTCCACAAACCTTCTCTTGCAGCAAGCTTACGAGGAGGTGATGGACTTTCAATTGGAGGAAGCACGGATGCGCAATGCTATTGAACGTATCAGAAAGCAAAAGATTATTATCAAATCTCCTTCGAAGCCAACGCCTTTCGCATTTCCCATTATGGTAGACAGGCTTTCACGCGAGAAGCTTACCTCTGAGAAGCTGGAAGATCGGGTTAAGAAAATGCTTCTAAGGTATGATACGTAAGGTGCTCGTATCTGGAATGCTTCTAGAAAATACTCCGGAAAATAATGAAGAGCGTCCCAGACATCAGCATGACCACCGGCAAGGTCAGGAACCAGGCAATCAAGATATTCCTCACGGTGTCCGGCTGCAGATTTTTTACCCCTTTACTTGCTACCATGCTGCCCGCTATACCCGAAGATAAAACATGGGTGGTGCTTACCGGCAAGCCAAATGAACTGGAAAGACCTATGGTCGTTGCGGCCACAAGTTCCGCGCTGGCGCCTTGCGCATAAGTTAGGTGCTCTTTACCTATTTTCTCCCCGATGGTCTTGACAATACGCTTCCAGCCAATCATCGTGCCTAAGCCTAGTGAAAGTGAAATGATCACAATCACCCAACCCGGAGAGTAGTCGGTTACTTTGCGCACACTCTTCAGATTGTCTTTTAGAATCTTCTTATCACTTTCGCTCACACGCGCCTCTTCTTTTTTCAACAGCGCGTTCAAATTCCTGTCCATTACCAAAATATCTTTTCGCACACCAAAGCGTTCTGACTTGGGAAGATTGGTAATAGAACCAACGCCGCCTAAAGTACTTTGTATGTGAATGTTCATTGACATGGCATCGCCGAGCTTGGCCTTGTCGGAAGCTGATAACGGACTGGGGTCAATGGATTTGATTACATACTCAATTTTGTGCAAGGGATCCATCAACTTGGAAGTATCGTAGGCGCTGTTAAGCGCAAAGTACCCGGGAACAATTCCAATAAGGATGAGCATCACCAGGCCCACACCCTTTTGACCGTCATTTTGCCCATGGAAAAAGCTCACCAGGGTGCAGGTAACAAGTAGGACGCCCCTGATCCAGGGTGGAGGTGGGGCATTCTTTTTTGGTTCTTTAAAAAGATCATCGCCGTATGGCTTTCCTTTGGTTAAAACCCTCAACAGATACATGAGGATAATCGTCAATGTAAAGCCTACCAGAGGTGACAGGAGCAATGAGGTACCTATTTCCTGGGCTTTGCCCCAGTTCACTGCCGTGGAGGTAGCATCCGGCAAGAAGGAATAGGCGATGCCGACACCCAGTATCGATCCGATGAGGGTGTGAGAACTTGAACAGGGGATACCCAGATACCAGGTGAGAAGATTCCAGAAGATAGCGCTAAGTAAAAGTGCTGCTACCATCGAAATACTATGGGCAATATTCTGGTCTATCAAGGACTCGACAGGCAGCAGATTGACAATACCCATGGCCACCGCGATACCCCCGTAGAAGACCCCCATTGAATTCATGAATCCTGACCATATCACTGCGACCCATGGCTTGAGGGAATTGGTATAAATGACTGTTGCCACCGCATTGGCCGTGTCATGGAAACCATTTACAAACTCAAAGGCACAGGCAGCTACCAGGCAGATTATCAGGAGGATAGAATAAGATAGTTCTAATTCAAACATGGATCTTCATCAATTTATTGGACTAACAGACCTATCTGAAAATCCCTCGTTTGCGGCTAAGGTAAGGCGACTTGACCTATCCTATGTTATGCCAATATTAAGAGTTTTGGTTGGTAAGATAGGATTAATTTGCTGTCGGGTGGGGTAGAAAATGACAGGAAAAGTGAACTTTAAAAGTGATTTTAAAAACCTTGTAAAATCGATGATTATTAAGCCTCGTTCGTACTTTTAGCAAGATGAATTTGGAAGTGCTACATAGGGGAATTCAGCTTATTGAAGAAAAAGCCCTGTTTCTGCAAGAGGAAAAAATACTGATTGTAGCCGACCTTCATTTTGGTAAAGTAAACCACTTTCGCAGGGCAGGACTACCTGTTCCACCTGCAGCGAATATCAAAAACAGTGAGTCACTCATTGATTTGATTAACAAAACCAGCCCTGCCCGAATAATTTTTCTTGGAGACTTGTTTCACAGTCACTACAACGAAGAGTGGGAGGTGGTCGGTCAGGTAATCGCAAACTTTCCAGCCTGTAGTTTTGCTCTGGTGAGAGGCAACCATGACATCATGAGCCACCAACAGTATACACGGAAGGGAATAGAGGTGATTGATCAGGAGCAGGTAGGGCCGTGGTTACTGACCCACGAACCGATGGAGTATTCGGAGATACCCAAGGACAAAGTCAATGTCGCCGGCCACCTTCATCCAGGCGCGAGGTTGCAAGGCAAAGGCCGGCAATCCATTATCCTTCCTTGTTTTTGGCTAATGGAGCAGCAGATCATTCTTCCTGCATTTGGATCATTTACAGGTCTGGCCGCTATTCATTCCGGTGAAAATGATCGGGTGTATGTGATCCTGGAAAACAAGATCGTGGAAGTTGCCCTGGAGCCGGCCAGCAGCAGGAAGGTAGCCATCCGATGAAGCTAGCTTTTCTTATCCTGTTTTTTCTATTTGCACGTGTTGCTTTTTCGCAGGACACACTCCGGCTATCACTTCTGTTCACTGGAGATATCATGCAGCACGATTCTCAGATTGCAGCGGCCTTTGATTCGAAAAATGAGCGTTATGATTATAAACCTTGTTTTGAAAAAATAAAACCGACTCTTTCAGCGCCTGACCTTACCTTCGGAAACCTTGAACTGACCTTTGGCGGGCTGCCCTACAAAGGGTATCCACAATTCAGTGCGCCGGATGAATTGCTGGAAGCCCTGAAAGATGCGGGCTTTGATGTGTTGGTTACTGCAAACAACCACTGCGTCGATCGCGGGGGCAAAGGACTGGAGCGCACCATTGACCTTCTGGATAGCGCACACATTCTGCATACAGGTACCTTCAAAGACACCTTGGATTGGCTCAACAGCTATCCATTAATGCTCGAGGCAAAAGGATTTCGCTTGTCGTTGCTGAACTATACCTACGGCACGAATGGATTGCCGGTAGATGTGCCCAACATGGTGAATCGTATAGACACGATCCGCATAGCCCATGACCTGCAAAAAGCTCGTGAACAACACACCGATATGATTATTGTATTCATGCATTGGGGTAAGGAATATGAAAGTATGCCCAATCCATGGCAGAAGAAGTTGACAGCGTTTTGCTTTCAGCACGGGGCGAGAATCGTGATCGGCTCGCATCCGCACGTTCTTCAGCCCGTGGAATGGAATCAGGACCAGGACCACCTGGTGGCTTATTCGTTGGGTAATTTTGTTTCAGGTCAGCGTGATCGCTACCGGAACGGCGGAATGATGCTGCATGTGTCGCTGGAAAAAATTGCCGGGAAGGATGCAGCAAGAATACAAGATGTGAGCTACTCCCTTGAATACGTACACCGGGCCCAGAATCCCCGCAGGACTTATCAAATCCTTCCAGTTGAGTCATTTTCTGATGATTCGACGGTAGTAAAACTAAAGTCTGCTCGTGAATCGTTGCTACAATTTCGGGATGACTCCAGGACGCTCTTAGGCAAAGAAAACAAAAACGTACGGGAG
>JAYWDR010000290.1:0-5163 GCA_043779735.1 Cyclobacteriaceae bacterium
TCTTGATTGTTTTATTAGTTCCAGAAAAGTCTTGATCTGTACTGGAGCTATAGTTGGCCTTGCTGTAGTTGAGCCATTCTGCATCAGCCGTGATGAAGCCATGTTTTTGAATGAAAAAAGTCATACCGCCGCTTAACCTCCACGGAGTAGAAAAGCTGTAGGTAGACTTAAGCACATCAGTGTGTTCACTCAAGTTATCTAGAAACTGTCCTGCAAAATATTGAAAGTGATTCCAGGATGAGTTCATGGAGGCGTTATAAGTTTCATTAATCTCATATGCCGTGGGTGTTGCTACGGAAAACGCCACCTGGATTTTATCAACAGGGCGTGCAATCATCCCGATCGTGGCATTGATACCGGCACCACTCTGCTCTAATGTCTCGTTTACTTGCATCGTCTTCAGAGGATCTTTCGAATACGTTTCTGAGTACGTGGTTGAAGTTTTAAAGTTGAACGATGCCAGACCAATTCCTCCGCCGATAAATATCTTATCATTGAAGTTAGCGCCATAGGAAAAGCTCCACTGATTTTGAGCTCCTGTCGTTTTTATGACCTCTCGTTGAACAATATCCTGGGGGGGGACGTATGAAAAGTATTGATCTTTTGGAAAGGAAAGATTAAAATCGGAGGCTGGACCGATAAGATAATTATTAAAGGCCAATCCTGTGGTTGTATTATAATTAATCCCTTCTGGTCTGTTATTTGTTGCAGATTGAAACTGGGTACTGTCTCTCCCTTTGGCAGAATTAATAAAGTAATCAATGATAGAATTGTCTTTGTTAGTTCCGGAATAGGAAGTGGTGTTATTGAAATCATTGACCCGGTTGAAATTGATGGCGAATGTTCCGCCCCGCATACCCTTGCTCCCATCTTTGTTCGCGTGAAATGCAATTCCGATATTCGGAATATTAAGACCGGTTTTGCTCTCGGAGGTTTGGTTGCCAAGGTAGGAGGAGGAAGTGTTGGCGATAGTGTATCCTGGTGTAAGAGAAAAATCCGAACGGTTGTACATGCCCAGGCCGGCAGGGTTGTAGTAAACTGAACTGATATCACCCCCCAAGGCGGTCTGTGCTCCACCCATGGCCCGGATTCGTGCGTCTCCGCCTGGTTGAATTCTACTGAATGTTATGGCTTGTTCAGCAAGGGAGTATATTTGGGCAAAATTTTCACTCCAGCCAAACAACAGGAATCCTGCGATCGCAAAAACGACCTTACTGCTCATACTAGAATTGTTTTGTGATTAGTTCCTGCCGCGGGAATGGCTTCCGCCAGTGCCACCACCACCAGAAGCTCCACCGCCGCTGAATCCGCCACCGCTGAATCCGCTGCCACTGAATCCGCCACGTGAACCGCTTCCCATGTTGTCAAAGGACGAACGTGTTCTGGAACCTGTATCCCAGGTGCCGCTGCTTCCATTACTATAGAATCCGCTCCGCGAATTGCCAGAATTATTGTCGTAAGAGTTGCGGGTGGGGAAATTGCTCGCATTGCTTCTCCAGCTAGGATCATAATAGTTTGGCTGAGAATTGCCGCTCACTCGGCCTCCTGCATTTACTCTTCCATTAGTGCCTACCATCCCTGAAGTGGGGGAAACGCTTCTGCTATTATCCACATAATTGTTCAAGTTGCTGGAGCGGGAAGGATGTAAGCCATAGGTACTGTGCGGCACGTCGGCACCCTGTATCACCACGACATTACCAGGATATCCATAACCATAAGAGTTATACAAGGAATTCATCCCATACATGCCGCCCATTCCATACATGCTGCCCATTCCATAATTCATACCTCCGTAAAATCCAGGGTTGTAGCCTCCAAAGCCATAGCCGATGGAAGTGCCTAAACGAGGATAGAAACTGCTGTAAGGAGAATAGAAACTATTGTATGGTGAATTAAAACTGCTGTAAGGACTGCCAAAACCGCCATAACCCATGCCACTATTGTAAGGATTGCTGTAGGAATTATTGCAACCACAAGGATTGGAGTAGCTACTTGCACTACCGTTATACAGGCTTTGGTTTACGTTCTTCGGTTGATACGTAGGGAGAAAATAGTCCGGGTTATTCTGAACTACTGTCATCCCCTTCTTTGACTGTGCGCCATATTCAGGATTAATGCCACGTCCCGAATAGCTGTCTGAAGGATTGACAGGGTTGGAGCGGACAGCATTCAAATCTTCTTGTTGATATTTTCTTGCCAATGACATTTCATTGGCAGCGTTCACTTGAACACGGTCCTTGGAGGTGAAGTACATATCGTCATTTTCCTGAGCCAGGCCGGCCATCGACATCCCCATTGTCAACAGTGTCAGAAAGGATTTCGTCTTCATAGTATTTAAAAGGTTAATTCCACACCTTATTTAACGTAAAGTTAGCAAGCCCGGTTCCCTTTACCAATGCTTTTTTAATGTGCTTTTCTCTGGTTTACTGCGTTCTCACAGCGGGTAATTCTCTTGTTTTGAGCTAAAAACAGAAAAACCAGTCTTTCCAGGCGCCCTGCTTATATTTGCGCCTCACTATTGAACTAAGTATGTCAAAACCTATGCCAACCCGCGCCGAGGACTATTCACAGTGGTACGTTGAATTGGTGAAACGGGCCGACCTGGCTGAAAATTCGGATGTGAGGGGTTGTATGGTCATAAAGCCGTATGGTTATGCCATTTGGGAAAAAATGATGCAAGCGCTGGATAAGATGTTTAAGGACACTGGCCATGTGAATGCTTATTTCCCGCTTTTCGTACCTAAAAGCATGTTTGAAGCCGAAGAAAAGAATGCAGAAGGATTTGCCAAGGAATGCGCCATTGTTACACACTATAGACTGAAAGCAGATCCAAACCGCAAAGGGAAGCTCATCGTTGACCCTGATGCCAAGTTGGAAGAAGAATTGGTGGTTCGCCCCACCAGTGAGGCAATTATCTGGAGCACTTACAAAAAGTGGATCCAATCGTATCGCGATCTTCCGCTCTTGATTAACCAATGGGCCAATGTAGTGCGTTGGGAGATGCGCCCGCGCCTTTTCTTGCGCACTGCAGAATTTCTTTGGCAGGAAGGACATACCGCCCATGCCACAGCGCAGGAGGCAATGAAAGAAACTGTGCAGATGTTGGATGTGTATGCTGATTTTGTAGAGAATTTCATGGCCTTGCCGGTGATCAGAGGTAAGAAGAGTGATGGCGAAAAATTTCCGGGTGCTGTGGATACCTATTGTATAGAAGCATTGATGCAGGATGGCAAAGCCTTGCAGGCTGGGACTTCACATTTCCTCGGTCAGAATTTTGCGAAAGCATTTGACGTTCAGTATGTCAACAAAGAAGGGAAGCTTGACCATGTGTGGGGCACCTCCTGGGGTGTGAGTACGCGCCTGATCGGCGGACTCATCATGGCTCATTCGGATGATGTGGGTCTGATCCTGCCTCCAAAGCTGGCGCCCATTCATGTGGTGATTGTTCCGATTTTCAGAAGTGAAGAGGAACTGGCAAAGGTATCGGCAGTGGTCGAGCCGATGATGATGGAATTGCGACAAGCAGGACTTTCGGTGAAATTTGATAATCGCGACACCCATAAGCCGGGTTTTAAGTTTGCTGAATATGAATTGAAAGGTGTTCCGGTGCGCATAGCCATCGGCCCGCGTGACTTAGACAATGGCACTATCGAGGTGGCAAGACGTGACACGAAGGAAAAACAGCTGATGCGAATTGAACAAGCCGTAAGCGAAATTCCCAAACTTCTTGATAACATGCAGAAAAACATGTATAACCGGGCGTTGAAGTTTAGGACTGACATGACTACCACGGTAGAAACCTTGGATGAACTGAAAAGTGTTCTTGATGGCAAGGGTGGATTTATCCTGGCTCATTGGGATGGTACCGCAGAAACAGAAGCGAAGATCAAAGAAGAAACCAAAGCTACTGTGAGGTGCATTCCTCTGGACGCTAAGGAAGAAGCCGGAACATGCATTTATTCGGGGAAGCCTTCGAACAGAAGGGTGCTGTTTGCCAGGGCCTATTGATTTTCAATCGGACTGGGCATATTTCGTTTGACTAGTGTATATATTAATCGATCTCTTCTCAGCTCACCTGCTAATTGACTAATTTTGATTGTTATGGTGGAATGGTTTACGGTCTTATCGCTGATTTTGTTTGGTCTGGCCTTGATTGTGGCGGAGATAATCTTTGTACCAGGCACAACCCTGGTAGGTATAGTAGGCTTTGTGCTCCTGGTACTGGGTGCAGGATTGAGCTTCCGGTACTTTGGAACCTCTACTGGTTGGGCCGTCACGGGCGGAACAGCTGTGGCCTCAGGCGTAATACTATACTATGCTTTCAAAGCTAACGTGTGGGGACGCTTCTCCTTGAAATCGACCAGTACTAGCAAGGTAAATGAAGGAGAGATGTCAACAATCATTACAGGAGCAGAAGGCATCGCCCTTTCAGCGCTTCGCCCTTCCGGCAAGGCAGAGCTGGGCAATAAAACGTATGAAGTCAGAACGATGGGAAACTATATAGAGTCTGGCACCAGAATTCGCGTTATGCAAATCATGTCAAATCAAATTATTGTAGAACCCTTATTATAAATCAACACATCACTATGGAAAGTTTAGCTTTTTTATTTATCGTTTTCATCAGCATCATTGGTTTTTTCATGTTCATGTATTTCGTACCGGTGGGCTTGTGGATCAGCGCCATATTTTCCGGGGTAAAAATTACAATCGGTGAATTGATTGGAATGCGTATACGCAAAGTTCCGCCCGGTGTTATTGTCAACTCTTTAATTACGGCCACCAAGGCTGGCTTGCAGGTGACTACACGCGAACTGGAGACCCATTATCTGGCCGGTGGTGATGTTCCCAATGTGATCCGGGCGCTTATTTCTGCTGAGAAAGCCAATATCAGCCTCAGCTTTAAGCAAGCAACCGCAATTAATCTTGCTGGCCGCGATGTTTTTCAGGCCGTACAGATTTCAGTGAATCCGAAAGTTATCACCACTCCTAAAGTTGCGGCGGTTGCCGCCGATGGCATCCAGTTAATTGCGATTGCGAGAATAACCGTGCGTGCTAGCATTGCTCAATTGGTAGGTGGAGCCGGTGAAGACACCATCCTGGCACGTGTAGGTGAAGGCATTGTTACCTCCATAGGTCAAGCGGCCTCACACCGTGAGGTGCTGG
>JAYWDR010000291.1:0-5158 GCA_043779735.1 Cyclobacteriaceae bacterium
GAACCTTATGTTGTGACAAGAATTTCAAAAGGATATTGGCCGTATTATCTTCTTCTTTGCTAAAGGAAGGCGTCGAGATCAGTTGTTGAAGCAACTCTATGGCGATCTGATACTGAGAGGTTTTGTCCGACATTTGATGTGTTGCTACTGCTTACCGATTACCTCTTAACTCTTACCGATTTCAAAGCTTTATAAGAGTTCCTTCCGTTTCCTCTTTAGTATTCTGCAACAAGTCCCCAGCTTCTCCAATCAGTACTTCCTTTACGCCGGCATGAAGGGCCGCGAAAGCATTTTCCAGTTTAGGCAGGATGCCGTCGGTGAAAATGCCTTCTGACAAGAACTGATGATAGCTGGATTCTGTAAGCTGACGGAAGACCGAATTTTCGTCCTTTAGATTTTTCAATACGCCTTTCTTTTCAAAACAGAAGATCAGGCGGGTATCAAAATGTTTGCTGAGCGACACGGCAAGTACGTTGGCAATGGTATCCGCATTCGTGTTGAGCATTACGCCATCTCCATAGGTGAGCGGAGCAAATACTGGAATTACGTTTTGCTTCAAAAGGAAGTATAAGAGTGTTGAATTAACACTGTTAGGCGTGATATCGCCTACAAAGCCATAATCGATATCTTTTACAGGTCGCCTGACTGCCTTAATCATGTTTCCGTCGGCGCCCGTCACCCCCATGGCATTGCACCCGAGGTGTTGCAACTGAGCCACCAATTGCTTGTTAATCAAACCGCCATACACCATGGTCACCAGGTCGAGGGTCGGCCCATCCGTAATTCGTCGTCCGTCTATATATTTTGATTCAATGCCGAGCTGGTTGCCAATTTTTGTGGCCACTTTTCCGCCGCCATGAACAAGTATTTTTGGGGCCTGGATACTGGCGAAGTCATGTAGAAATTTACCCAATGCTTTTTCATCGTCCAGGATGTTTCCACCGATCTTGATGATGTATAATTTGTTCATAATCTATTGTTAAGACCTCTTAGCGGACAATATCTCAAGTTGACCTTCTATTTATTTTTAGTATTTCTGCCAAGACCGCCTGTGCAGCCCATACCCGATTTCCAGCTTGTTGTGTCACAATACTTTGAGGTCCGTCCAGCACCTCATCGCTCAACTCCACATTTCTTCGCACAGGTAAGCAATGCATCACCCAGGCATGGTTGGTCAATTGTAGTTTCTTATTGGTCATCATCCAGGCTGGGTCCTTGCATTCGATTTTTCCGTATTCCTTATAGGTACTCCAGTTTTTCACATACACGATGTCTGCACCCTGCAGCGCTTTGTCCTGGTCCTGCACAAGGGTAGCCCCGGTGGTAAAGCCTTCATCCAGTTCGTAGCCCTTTGGATGCGTGATAACAAAATCAACATTTCCCCATGCGTTGACCCATTGAGCAAAGCTGTTGGCGACGCATTGGGGCAGTACCTTTACATGAGGTGACCAGGTAAGTACAATTTTCTTTTTTCCTTTGGATGGAAGTTCTTCCTGAATAGTTATAAGATCCGTAAGACTTTGCAATGGATGTAAGGTGGCACTCTCAAGGCTCACAATGGGAATGCCCGCATACTTTATGAACTGCTGCACGTACAATTCCTGATAATCACCTTCTTTGTTTTTCAGTGATGGAAAGGAACGAATGCCAAGGATGTCAAAATATTTTCCCAGCACCGGAGCGGCGTCTTTGATGTGCTCAACCGAGGAGCCATTCATAATTATTCCTTCCTCGAATTCCAGCGCCCAACCATCTTGCCCGACATTGAAGACAACCGCTTCCATCCCAAGATTAGCGGCGGCTATCTGTGTGCTCAGCCGTGTACGCATGCTTGGGTTTAAGAACAACAGCCCGATGCGTTTATTTCTGCCAAGGTTATTGTCTTTGAATGGATCAGCTTTATAGGCGAGCGCGGATTGGATCAACGCGTTAATATCAACAACATCTCTTACAGAAACAAAATTTCTCATTTCAATTCTTCATTCAGGGCTGTAAGAAAACCAGAAAGTTCATGCGCTTTTATAGCCAGTGAAGGCAATAGCCGCATCGTATGCGGCTTCGCTTCACCTGTAAAAATGTGATGTTTTGTAAGAAGATTGGATCGAACACTCGATAAATTTTCCGGGAGGTCAAAGCCGATCATAAGTCCACGACCACGGACGTCCTGAATTTTGCCGAATTCCCGTAGTTGGCTTGTCAGTTTTTTGCCAACACGATCCGCATTTTCCATCAGGCCTTCCTTTTCCATAACCTCCAGCACGGCCAAGGAAGCAACGCACGCCAGGTAATTACCTCCGAAGGTGGTACCCAGCATTCCATGCCAGGGCTTGATGTCCGGTTGGATCAAGACACCTCCGACGGGAAATCCATTACCCATTCCTTTGGCAATGGTGATAAGGTCTGCAGTGATGCCGGTGTGCTGGTGAGCAAAAAACCTGCCCGTTCTGCCATATCCGGACTGAACCTCATCAAGGATCAGGAGCGCACCAGCCTCCTTACATTTTTTTGAAATTAGCTGAAGGAAAGAGCCGTTGGGTACATGTATGCCCCCCACGCCCTGTATGCCTTCTATGATAACAGCAGCCACTTCTTTGTTGATCGCAGCAGCAAAAGCATTTTCGTCATTCAATGGCAGGAAAACTATGTCGTGTCCGGCATTAAATGGCGCTACCATTTTAGGATTGTCCGTTGCGGCTACGGCACCTGAGGTACGACCATGGAAAGATTTTCTGAAGGCAATCACTTTTTTTCGACCAGTGACAAAAGAAGCAACCTTTAGCGCATTCTCGTTCGCCTCTGCTCCGGAATTGCACAGGAACAACTGATAGTCGATATAACCTGACATGTGCCCGAGTTTTTCGGCAAGCTTTTCCTGCAGCGGATTCTGCACACTGTTGGAGTAAAAAGAAATCTTATCCAATTGATTTTTCAGCGCGTTGACATAGTGTGGATGACTATGACCGATGGAAATGACCGCATTGCCACCATATAAGTCCAGATACTTTTGACCTTGTTCATCCCACAGCCAGGAGCCCATCGCTTTTGCTGGAGTAATGTTGAATAATGAATAGACGTCAAAAAGTTTCAATGATTCTGGCTTTTAACTTTTGGCCCTTGACTCTTAACCCTCTATTTTATTTTTCTACTTTGAACTCATTAGAAAACAGAACCCTTTAGCTTCAGCCCAGCGGTTTCATCGAAACCAAACATCAGATTCATATTCTGCACCGCCTGTCCACTCGCGCCTTTTAGCAGATTGTCAGTAGTGGAATGGATAGCAAGTTTATTGCCCACTTTCTCCAAGTGGATCAAGCACTTGTTAGTGTTCACCACTTGCTTGATATCAATCATGTGTGCCGATATTTTGGTGAATGGGTGAGTAGAGTAATACGTACTAAAAAGATCATTGGCCTCCTTCAGTGTTAACTTACTTTCGATCACGGAGGTAACAAAAATCCCACGTGTGAAATCCCCGCGCCAGGGCACGAAATTGACAGGACCCACGAAACCGGATTGCAACGATTGCAGAGTCTTGCTGATTTCCGCCAAGTGCTGATGCGTTAAAGTCTTGTAGGCGGAAATGTTATTTGCGCGCCAGGTGAAATGTGTGATATCCTGCATCCTCATGCCTGCTCCGGTAGATCCAGTAATCCCCGTTGTATGTACTTCTTTCAAATGCCCGGCCTTCGCCAGGGGAAGCAAGCCGAGTTGAATGGTCGTAGCAAAACAGCCAGGGTTGGCAACATCATGCGCCCTCATAATGACTTCGCGTTGATATTCCGGAAGTCCGTAGATGAATTCACGTCCATCCACTTTATCGCCCAGGCGAAAGTCGTTTCCGAGGTCGATTATCCGCGTTGAGGTGGGAAAGTTCTTCTCGCCGACGAGTTGCTTGCTTTCGCCATGACCCAGACATAAGAACAAAACATCTACGGGCTCGTCAAGCGCTTCTGAGAATCTTAAATCTGTGTCACCTGCGAGATCACCAAATACGTCCTGTATATACATCCCTGCCTGACTACGGCTTTGTGCGAAGGCCAATTGAACAGAAGGATGATTCAGCAGCAGGCGTATCGTCTCCCCGCCGGCATACCCAGCACCTCCTATTACTCCCGCCTTAATTTTCGTTGTGTTCATGGGTTATTCGCTCAAGTCGGCTTTTGGCCATTTGCCTTTGGCTGTTGGTCGCGATAGTTATCCGGCTTGGCTATTGGCTCCTTGCTTGCTTTTGTTACTTGATGGTATATGCCCACCTGGTTTCCAAAGATTTTTGTAAATCCTTTCACGTCATCCCCTGTCCAGCCAAGGTTCATTTCTCCGTATTTTCCGAATTTATCTGACATCAGATCGTATATCGATTGGATGCCATTGATCTGGAATCGATAGGGATGCAAGGTAATTGAGACTTCCCCGGTCACATGTTGCTGCGTGTTGAGGAGATAAGCTTCTATGTCACGCATCACCGGGTCAAGGTATTGTCCTTCATGTAGCCAGTTACCGTAGAACTGGGCAAGCTGCTCCTTCCAGCTCATTTGCCATTTTGTAAGCACATGTTTTTCAAGCGCATGGTGTGCCTTGATTATCAGCAAGGGGGCGGCGGCCTCAAAGCCTACACGGCCTTTGATACCAATAATCGTATCGCCTACATGAATATCCCTGCCTATTCCGTATGGGCCTGCCAAATGCTGCAAGTTCTGGATCGCCTTCGCAGGATGATCAAAGTGCTTCTGGTTTACTGAAGTGAGCTCGCCTTTTTCAAATCCAAGGGTTACGATTTCGCTTTGCTTTTTTGTCACCGGAGTTGGCCATGCTTCTTCAGGAAGCATTCCCATGGAGTGAAGAGTTTCTTTGCCACCTACGGAGGTACCCCATAGGCCTTTATTAATGGAGTACTTGGCTTTCTCAACGTTAAATGCCACACCTTTGGACTTAAGATATTCAATCTCCTCTTCTCTGCTCAGTTTCCGATCGCGGATAGGGGTGATGATCTCAAGCCCGGGGGCCATAATCTGAAACACCATATCAAAACGCACCTGGTCATTGCCAGCACCAGTGCTGCCATGCGCAACGGCATCAGCTTTCATGTCATTGGCATAGTTGGCGACTGCCAAGGCCTGGGACATTCGCTCAGCACTTACACTGAGAGGATAAGTACCAT
>JAYWDR010000292.1:0-13866 GCA_043779735.1 Cyclobacteriaceae bacterium
GCATGCCAATAAGGCCCTCATCAACGTCTTCACCCACTTCCTCAACAACCCCGCTGCCATCAGAACCAAGAATAATTCCTCATATAACCCGGTGTTTATCTCTTTAAAGAGAGCCGCTTTCATGTGATTCAATACGGAGCGGTTCTACACCCTCACTACATGATTCCATCCGTGGTTGTCCGGAACCTGGCCAGTGCGGATGTCAAGCAATTTCTTTTTCATTTTCTGCTGGATGCTATTCGTCTCCACCGGTGGTAAAGAATAATCTATGCCATGGATGTTGATGACTGCAATAGGAGCGACGACAGCCGCTGTGCCAGCGCCAAATGCTTCGGTGAGGGTTCTATTTTTAAAGCCTTCAGTCAATTCATCCACCCTGATTCGCTTTTCTTCCGTTGGAAGTCCTTCCTCCCGTGCCAGAGTCAGAATAGAATCACGTGTAACGCCATCAAGGATCGCTGAGTTAAGCTTGGGTGTAACCAGTCTGCCATTCATAACGAACATCACATTCATCATGCCTACTTCGTCTATGTATTTGTGTTCCTTGTGGTCGGTCCAGAGAACCTGGTCGAAGCCTTCTTTCTTCGCCAATTGCGTGGGATAGAACGCACCACCGTAGTTGCCGGCACATTTGGTAGAGCCTGTCCCGCCTTCGGCGGTACGGGTAAAATGATCTTCCACTTTAAGACGGAAAGGTTTATTGTAATAGGGTCCTGCAGGGCTTGTCATTACGACAAACTTATATTGATCCGACACTTTTACGCCCAATCTTGATTCCGAAGCAAAGACAAGGGGTCGGATGTATAGTGAAGAGCCATCCGCGTCAGGTACCCAATTGTGGTCCAGCTCGACCAACGTATGCAAGGATTGAATAAACATTTCAAGCGGGATTTCAGGCATGCACATCCGATCAAGTGATTTGTTCAAACGCTCGTGATGCTTATGAACGCGGAAAATATTGATGTTGCCATCTTTCATTTTGAATGCTTTCATGCCTTCAAAAATGGATTGGCCATAATGCAGCGCCAGAATGGCTGGTGTCATCCTCAGTTCACCGAACGGTATGATGACAGGCTCATTCCATTCGCTGCCCCTCCAGTCAGATAAGAGCATGTGGTCGGAAATATATTTTCCAAACTCCAGATTCTTGAAATCAGTTTCTGAAATACGGGAATGAATCGTTTTTTGAACAGCAAAAGTGGTTAATGAGGTCATACACTAAGTTTTTGTCAAGGTAAAAATAATTTCAGTTATTCTGACAAGGTGATGATCATCGTGTTCGGCATCAAACCAGGCCAGATCGACCGGTGTCATAGGTACTTTCAGTCGCGGGTGCAGGGAGGCTTTGTGGAGATCGACTGTTGTCAGCGATTTATATCTAAGAATATTGCTACTTCTTGTACTTCGAAAGTTTGCTAACACTTTTTCGATGGGCCACGGATTGTAGTCCTTTGGCTCAAATACAGCAGGGGACATCACCGGCACACCTGAAATCATTTCATCTATTCGCTTAGTAGCAACCTCATCCACTTCAGCCAGGTGTCCAATGGTTTGCTTCACCGACCACTTCCCATCAAGGTTGGCGCAAAGAATTTCGTCTGTCACTCCATTCACTTTTGCATCAATGCGTACTCCAGTGCCCATCAGCCTTTCCAGGTAGTACGGGAGCATTTCCACCGGCAGGCCGAATTTCAAATTTCTTTCAAACCAGGGAATGGTTTTCATCAGGGTTATGCAATTATTTTGGCTAACTCTTAAATCGTTGAAGCTGTTCTTTCCAGAGTGTTCTAAGTTGATAGCCCTTGTTCACGATGTAAATTCCGGCAATAGTAATCAGAATTGCAATGCCAATCCTGATGTTCAGCTTTTCACTGAGAATCAGCCAACCCAGGAATACAGCCACTATCGGATTTATATAGGCATAGAGGGAAACAAGGGTCATCGACAATTTCTTAATTGCATACGAATAGCAGGCGTACGCCGCCACAGATCCGATCAGGGTAAGATAGAGTAGCGAACCAAAAATTTCACCGGACCATTGGATGGTAGCGTAGTCGTCAAATGCAAGACTCAAGGGCACCAGAAATAGTCCACCAAAAAGCATTTGCAATCCTGCATTGAGAAAGGGATTCGAGTTCTGATTTTTCTTCTTGATCCAAATGCTGCCGATGGCCCAGCTGATGTTGGCAAGGAAGGTAAGAATGATTCCCATCCGATAACTTTCATTTGAGAAATCAACCAGGTGCTCTCCAAAAATCATGACAATGCCGATCAATCCTGTCAGCAAGCCTAGTATGATGGGAAGGGTTGGACGCTCTTCCGGAGTGACCATAATATTGATGAGGATTACCCACACAGGCATCACAGAACAAATGATGGCAGCGAGCCCACTTGAGACATACATTTCAGCCCATCCTACCACCCCTACGCCCAGCGTGATCAAGAATAGTCCGCCTACTGCCTGATTGATAATAGTTGCTTTTGATGGCATCAGAGCCTTGCCGAAGGTGAACACAAAGCCAATAAGGATAGGGCCAGCCGCCAGGAATCGTATTGCAGAAAAAAGGAATGGAGGGAATTGCGTCACTCCAATCCGCAGGGCCAGGTAGGTAGTACCCCATATGATACAAACGGCTGCCAGGGCGAGATACGAAATGAACAAGCTCTTTTTGTTACCGGGGGAATTCATGGTGCAAATTTTCCTGATTTAACGTATTGGAAACAGTTTCAGTTTTACTTCTTTTGACCGGATCAGTTTGTTTTTTCCATTCTTCGTACCGGTCTTGTAAAAGATCAGCGCACCCATTGAAGGCCCTCGTGAACATTAGTGCATTTTTCTTAGGGTTGGCCGTTTCGTCCGACGTTTGGATTACAACGAGCCCTGTGACAGCGGCACTCAAATATAGATGATCGGCCACGGCGACGCGACTAACATTTAAGCCGCCCGACCACCGATTCTTGCCCATGAATAAATTATTCAACAAAGTTTTGATAGATAACGTTTTAAAAACAGTTTCAGTTTCGTTAATTTTGTACATATCAGTTTATCTTATCCATTGGGTCCCCCTTGAGGGAGGATACTAACGTTTGAGGTAAGAAAACTTCACTTTATGAAAACATTACTCGAACCTCACGTTGACCATCTTTATCAGGAAGTGGCAGACCGGATCGAACAACTCATCGAAAAACAGTCGCTGAAAGTCGGTGATAAGCTTTTGTCGGTCCGATCACTGAGCAAGGAACAAGGCATCAGTTTGAGCACGGCCTTTCAGGCATATTACCTTCTTGAGAGCAAGGGACTTGTGGAAGCCAGGCCGCAATCGGGCTACTATGTGAAGTTTTCGACAAAGCACATGCTGGAGGTGCCGACCTGTGGTGATCCTTCTGACGAAGCCGTGCCTGTCACAATAGATGAGATTATCAGCAGCGTGTATAAGGACTTGCGTTCTAATAAATTGCTTAACTTCTCATTGGGTGCGCCTTCGGTTGAATTGTTGCCAGCCGCCAAATTGAACAAGGCTGTCACCCAGGCTCTTCGTAGTTCGCCAGATAGTTGTCTGAATTACGAACACATCCAGGGTAACGTGCAATTGCGCACACAAATTGCAAGGCAATCCTTTAATTGGGGGGGTACCCTCAGCGAGGAGGACGTCGTGGTTACTGCGGGTTGTATGGAGGCATTGTCGCTAAGTTTGAAAGCAGTCACCAAACCGGGCGATGCCGTGGTTATTGAAAGTCCCACCTACTTTGGTATTTTCCAGGTGATGGAGAGCCTGGGACTGAAGGTGGTAGAGATACCGACTGATCCAGCCACTGGAATAGACTTGGATTGCCTGGAGAGTGCCATCAGGAAGTTTGATATTAAAGCGTGCTTGTTTGTCTGCAATTTCAATAATCCGATGGGGAGCTGTCTTTCGGATGAAAAGAAAAAGAAATTAGTGGAGCTGTTGGCCAAAAATAATGTTCCGCTCATCGAAGATGATATTTATGGCGAACTGTATTTTGGAAAAACCCGTCCGCGGACATGCAAGTCATTTGACAAGAAGGGGATGGTCATTCAGTGCGGGTCATTTTCGAAGTCGTTGGCCCCTGGTTACCGGATTGGGTGGGCCGTTCCCGGAAAGTTCAAAGAGAGCGTTATTAGGCTCAAGAGGATGAACAATGTCTCCACCAATACATTGGCACAGGTAGCGATCGCCAACTTTCTCGCCAACGGGCGCTATGAGTTACACCTGCGACATTTGCGCAAAGCCTTGCATACCCAATGCCTTCGATATATCCAGGCGGTAACCGAATATTTTCCAGAGAGCACCCGCCTCACCAGGCCACAGGGCGGATTTGCTCTATGGCTTGAGTTGGACCAGAAAATAGACACGTATAAACTTCATAAACGTGCCCTGAAGCACGGTATTGGCATTGCCCCAGGACAGATTTTCTCCTCGCAAGGACAGTTCAAAAATTGCTTTCGCATCAGCTTTGGGTTGCCGTGGTCCGATCGGGTGGAGCAGGGGATACGGACGTTGGGGGAGTTGGTAAGGAGGTACTAGGAAGGGATACGTGTTGTTTCCAGAATCATTTCCTTTAAAAAACTTTTTGACCGGTTACCGGTTGTTATATTTGTTAACCAAACCAACAACAACACATATGGCCTTTACACTTCCTGCCCTTCCTTACGCGACCAATGCGCTCGAACCGCATATTGACGTCCGCACGATGGAAATTCATCATGGCAAACATCATAATGCGTATGTCACTAACCTCAACAATGCCGTCGTGGGCAAGCCAGAAGAAAACCTAAGTATAGAAGAGATTTGCAAGAATATTTCAAAATACCCCATGCCCGTGCGTAATAACGGTGGCGGTCACTTTAACCACAGCCTATTTTGGACCATCATGGGCCCAAATGCCGGAGGAGCACCGAACGGTCAATTGGCTGATGCCATCAATGCTGCCTTTGGAAATTTTGATGAGTTCAAGACAAAATTCAGTGCAGCTGGCATCGGCCGTTTCGGTTCCGGTTGGGCATGGCTTATTAAAGATGGCACTGGAAAACTGGCCATCACCTCTACCCCTAACCAGGACAACCCCCTGATGGACGTTGCCGAAATAAAGGGAGCACCAATTCTCGGCCTTGATGTGTGGGAGCACGCGTACTATCTGAACTATCAAAACCGTCGTCCGGACTATTGTGCCGCCTGGTGGAATGTGGTGAATTGGAACGAGGTAGCAAAAAGATTTGCTTAACAAAAATTCTTCCAACACGAAGAGACTTCCAAGGTGGGAGTCTTTTTTTTGCTTGATTTTCGATTTGACTGGCTTGCACTACTTCCTCGTCACATAGTTAATCACATAACTAACCCCGCCCCGCAGCGCAAAATCAGGCCTGGAGAAATACAGGTCGCCCATGGCCTCAAAGCGGAAATTTCTGTCGATCGGTTTGGTCCAGCCGATGCCCAGCGATGCATCGTTTGCACCAATCAATCCGCGGAAGCGAAAGAAAATCCTATCACTGGCATACCATCGGACTCCCAGGACAAAGGAGCTTTTTTGCCCTGTCCAGATTTCAGCGCCAGCGCCCACGGCAAAATTCCGTTGGATAAAGTAATTCACCTCCAGACCAATCTGAGCTTTATTGATTAATTTATTATTATCGGTTTTGATCGCGTCCATGGCGCCGCTGATAAGAAAATCATTGGTGCTTTGAGCAATTGAATCTCGATAGACCGTGATCAGAATGATGAATGTGATGATATACTTCATGGTAGATTATTTTACTTAGATTTATTTACGGGCCGTTAGCTCTTAGCTTTGGCTGTTAGCCTTGGCCCTTGGCTGTTGGCTTTAAGCGCTCTCTTAGACTTGGACCAATTTCAACTGTTTATTTTTTTTAGTGATTACAATTTACTGCTTACCGATTACTGCTTGCCGATTACCTAGTAATGCTAACTCCGTTCTTCAATCAATTTCTGCAACGCCAGGTACTCATCCCTCAATCGGGCGGCCTCCATAAATTCCAGTTCTTTTGCAGCTTTTTCCATGGCTTTGCGTACTTGATCGGCCATTTTTGTCAGTTCCTCTTTGCTTAGGTACGCCACCACCGGGTCTGCAGCCAGTGATTTCTCTTCGTCTTCAATATAATATTTCCTGCCAGACTTTTTTGAGTCAGCCACTTTGGTCTGGCCTAATATCGAATCTATGGACCGCATGATCGTCTGTGGCGTGATGCCATTCGCCATGTTATAATCCATCTGTATTTTTCTTCTGCGATTCGTTTCGTCGATGGCTTGCTTCATTGATTCCGTAATCCTGTCCGCATACATTATCACTCGTCCATTCACATTGCGCGCTGCACGGCCAATGGTTTGCACCAGGGACCGTTGATTGCGGAGAAACCCTTCCTTGTCTGCATCCAAAATAGTAACCAATGAAACCTCGGGCAAGTCCAGCCCCTCGCGCAGCAAGTTCACCCCCACCAGCACGTCAAACACACCGAGTCGCAGCTCCCGAAGAATCTCAACGCGGTCGAGTGTCGGCACCTCCGAATGAATGTAGCGGCATTTTACGGCGGCACGTTCCAGAAATTTTGTTAACTCTTCGGCCATACGTTTGGTAAGTGTTGTGACCAGCACGCGCTCTTTCCTCTTCACGCGCTCGTCAATTTCCTCCAGCAAATCGTCAATTTGATTCTTGCTCGGCCGAACATCGATGATGGGATCGATCAGACCGGTGGGACGGATGATTTGCTCGACGACAACGCCTTCTGACTTCCTCAATTCGTATTCACTGGGTGTAGCGCTTACATAAATTACCTGATTGACCAGCGTTTCAAATTCGTTGAAGGTCAAGGGGCGGTTGTCCAGTGCGGAAGGCAGCCGAAAGCCATAGTCCACCAGATTGGCTTTTCTCGACCGGTCGCCGCCCCACATGGCGCGCACCTGAGGTATGCTCACGTGGCTTTCGTCAATGATGATCAGGTAGTCATTCGGAAAGTAATCGAGTAAACAGAAGGGGCGATCTCCGACATTTCTGCGGTCGAAGTACCTGGAATAGTTTTCAATACCACTGCAATAACCCAGTTCCCGCATCATCTCCAGGTCAAATTCAGTACGCTCTTTTATTCGCTTGGCTTCGAGGTGCCGTTTTTCCATCTCAAACATCTGCACTTGGAGCACCATGTCATCCTGGATTTCCCGAATGGCCAGATTCAGCGACTCTTTCCCGGTTACAAAAAGATTGGCTGGAAAGATAGTAACCGTAGTTTCATCAGAGATCTTTTTGCCCGTGCCTGGATCAATACGTTGAAGTGACTCAATCTCGTCACCAAAAAAATAGATTCGTATGGCATAGTCGGCATAGGCAAGAAAAACATCCACAGTATCGCCCTTTACACGAAAGGTGCTTCGACGAAAGTCAGCTTCAGTGCGGCTGTAGAGAATATCCACCAATGAGAATAGCAGTCGATTGCGGGGGATCATTTCACCAATCTTTAGCAATATGCGGTTCTTACCAAATTCTTCCGGATTGCCGATGCCGTAAATACAAGATACAGATGCTACCACAACGATGTCCCTCCGGCCAGTGAGCAAAGCAGAGGTAGCGCTTAACCGGAGTTTTTCAATTTCCTCGTTGATGGAAAGATCTTTTTCTATGTAGAGGTTAGACGAAGGAATATAGGCCTCCGGCTGATAGTAGTCGTAATATGAAATGAAGAACTCGACTGAATTCTCCGGAAAGAACTGTTTGAACTCGCCATAGAGTTGTGCGGCCAATGTCTTGTTGTGGCTTAGCACGAGCGTTGGGCGATTGGTTTGAGCCATCACGTTGGCCACGGTAAAGGTCTTGCCGGATCCTGTCACGCCTAGAAGAGTTTGGTGCGACTCCCCTTCGTTAAGTCCTTTTACCAGTTTCTTGATAGCGTCTGGCTGATCACCTGTTGGTTCGTAATCGCTGGTTAATTTGAAATCCATCAATTCGAAAGATAGGAAAGTTTTTGAGTGCCTGAATTCAAGATTCACATCACTTCCGTGCAGATTTGTTGCTTGGCTCTTGAGGTTTCAATTCACGTGGTGAAAACTCAAATCCAGCAGGTCGGTGATATTGAAAGATCAGTTCGACGTCTCCAACCTCAATTATTCCAAATCGCCCATGCTTTCTCAGCCTGGAAGTGGAGCATCTCAAGACCATTTTTAATGGTGGCCCCTTTCATTTCGGCTTTTTGCAAAAATTTGGTGCGGGCTGGATTGTAAATCAAGTCATACACGTAATGACTTGAGCCGAGTTGTTCAAAATTAATCGGTGGTATTGCATTGTTGTTGGGTGACATCCCCAAAGGCGTGGTGTTAATAATGAGAGTAGACTCTCGGATGATCTTCGCGTTTTTTTCGAGGTCCTCGTAGGTATAGTCTCCAAGGCCTGCTGTTCGGGATACCAGTTGGAAATCTATTTTGATCTTTTTTAGCGCCACCTGCACTGCTTTGGATGAACCGCCGGTCCCAAGGACAAGGGCCTTGGATCCGTCCGCATTCGGAAACCATTTTTCTATGGATTCCAGGAAGGCATCGCTGTCTGTGTTAAAGCCTTTGAGCGAACCGTCTTTGATTTGGATAACATTTACGGCGCCGATTGATTTCGCAAATGGATCTATTTCGTTGAGGTATTTTAAGACTTGTTCTTTGTAGGGGATCGTAACATTTAATCCGCAGAGTTCTGGGTTTTCTTTCAAGAGGGTAATTAGTTCATCCACATGAGTAAGTGGGTAGAGATCATAGTGGTAGTCGCGCAAGCCTTCGTTGAAGAACTTTTCGTCAAAATAAGCTTTAGAAAAGGAATGACTCACAGTGGCACCGATCAAGCCAAATTTCTTTTCCATGTTCTTAGTTTTTTGATTTTAGAATTGAGGCCGTCTTTTCAATCGCCACTACCAGAAAAATACCCACCGCGGCAAAAAGAATTGCATAGAAGATCAACGGATCCTGCCCTGTAACTTCCAAATATCGACCAGGCCAAATGCTTTTATCAAGGGCCGGCACTTGCAATCCCTCATGATTTAGGCGAAAGGCAATAACTTCCTTCCAAGGCCACACTTTGTTGAGAGAACCAATCATAAAGCCTGCCAACACGGCCAGGGTAGGGAATCGATAATGTGTGAGTATCCAGCTCAAAACGTGTGAGAAACCAAGAAGTCCCAGGAAGCAACCTAGCATAAATACGATGATGACGGGGATATTGAACTCGATAAGGGCGGTGATCATGTATTCGTATTTGCCTATCAGCAGCAGGACAAAGGCGCCGGAAATCCCAGGCAATATCATAGCACAGATGGCAAGAGCGCCACAAAAGAAGATAAAAAAAAGATTGGTGGGGGTTTCTGTGGGCGAGAGAACGGTAATACCGTACGCAACGGCAATCCCGATCAGGAATGACAGGACGGTCATGAAATTCCATTTTGCAATATCACGTAAGATAAGCGGAGACGATACCAGAATTAAGCCAAAAAAGAACGACCAAATTGAAATGGGATGATGCTCCAACAAGTAGGTCATTAATCTTGAGAGTGACAGGAGGCTGGTGGCAATCCCGGCAAACACACATAGTAAAAAACCGCCGTTTATCTTTTTCCAAAAATCAATTATCCTAAATGAAAGCAGGAGGCGGAACGCATCCAGATCAATGGATTTGATAGAGTTGATCAGCTCTTCATAAATTCCTGTGATGAATGCTACTGTTCCTCCGGAGACGCCTGGTATAACATCAGCGCCCCCCATACTAATGCCCTTAAAATATAAAAGCAGATAATCTTTCGGTCTTCTCATTTCGTCCTGCTCAATGCTGTGATGGTTTTACTCCTTGATAATAAATTCCTTTCTTATCACTGCTGTTAATCAATCAGGAAAGGTGGAGTGGTGTTGTCCTTTTTCCGCTCGAGTCCAAGAAAATGCAAGAAAGTATCGCCCCGAAGTCCGAGACGGATAGTCTCCAGAGGAATGACTTCTTCTGGCGCTATATTACCGAGGTTCACATTGGCACCAAGTAGTTTAATAAACCATACTTGCTGAGCCTTTTGTGGGGCCTCCCAGATAATTTTTTCAAATGGAATCTTTGTCAGTATTTCCTGCACAAGTCCAGACCGAACTTCGCCTGATGATCTGAACAGTCCAACGTTTCCCCCTTCTCTTGCTTCACCGATTACTTTCCATGCTCCCGCATCCAATTCTTTCTGCATCAATTCAATCCACTGGTAGGGAGGAATGATCTTGTCGGCGTCCTTGGATCCAACCTCTGAGAGGACTGTCACCTGCGGCGTTAGTTTTCGGATGAAGTCACATTTTTTGTCGTGATCCAGATCAATAGAGCCATCCGATACCTCGGCGAACTTCAGGCCGAATTTGTCAAGTAATTTACGGTAGTCATCAAATTGATCACGGATAATAAAAGCCTCGAACAATGTACCGCCAAAGTAACAGGGTATCCCGGCGTCTTGATACACCTTGATCTTGTCTTTTACATTAGGTGTTACGTAGGAGGTGGCCCAACCAAGTTTAACAATATCGACATGGTCGGCGCAAGTGCTGACAAAATCTTCGGCTTGTCTGATACTCAAGCCTTTATCCATGGCCATAGTATATCCTATTTGCCTGGGCTTGACCGTTCGCTCAGGGAGGTTCTT
This sequence comes from Cyclobacteriaceae bacterium, assembly GCA_043779735.1. Lineage (GTDB taxonomy): Bacteria > Bacteroidota > Bacteroidia > Cytophagales > Cyclobacteriaceae > ELB16-189. Next base: position 10,667 of record JAYWDR010000292.1, read on the forward strand.
CAACGAGTAGTTCATGAGGGATTATCTTTTCTAAATTGATCGATGATTTTGTACAACGCCTTCTGAGTTTCAGGCTTTTGAAAGAAATCAAAAAGGACCGTGTGGCCTTCAAAATTCAAAATTAGACCATTTTCCAGATAGTTGAATGCGTCTTTGAATTTGCCGGCCTCAATAAGGTACACGGCTACGCGATAGAAAAACTCAGGCTCATCAGGAATTTCTGACATCCCGTGGAGCATGACCTCCACGGCCTTTTCATATTCGCCGCGGTCATAATAAATAAAAGACCAGTTGAGCCAAATCTCTTTGTCGTCTGGACCTAGATGACTGGCCTCCTCATAGGCACTTATGCTTGAAATGGTGTTGCCAATTTTGAATTCCGAATGGGCGGCCGCTTTCCAGTAGTCGGCATTTTGCGCATTGAGCTTGATTGCCTTATTAAAAAAGTGAAGAGCCTGATACCACTTCTCTTGTTTTTCAAGACAACTCCCAGCTCCGAACCAGGCTTCGTCATACATTGAGTCTAGCTTGGTGGACTTCTGAAAATATTTTAGGCCAAGGTCGTATTGTTCGAGGCCTTCATGAGCAGCACCCATACAACAATAGACTTCCGGGCTGGGCCCTTCAACTTCAATTGTTTTGTTAAAGGCCTCCAGGGCTTTTGTAAACTCCAGTCTGTTCATGAAGGAATTACCCATATTAAACCAGGCTGAAGCAAATGTCTCATCCAGCGCTAAGGCATATTCGTACGCTTCAATCGCTTCTTCATAGCGTTCCAATTTATTGCAGACAATACCGAGATTATACCAGGCGGGAGCTGAGAATGGGTCTTCGTCAATGAATTTTTTATAATATGAAAGACTGTTTTCCAATTGGCCAACGATATCGAGGCAATACGCCAGTTCGTACAACGAGCCTTCGTGGTTGAGATTTTCTTCCACCGATTTTTTATAACATTCAATGGCTTGGTCGTAGTCTTCATTACTTTGATGCGCCAAGCCCAGGCTGTAATAAATCTCATCCTTTTCCACATCAGCCATAGTCAGCGCCTGCTCATATAATGCAATGGCCTTGTCATGCTTTCCCTGTAAGGAAAAGATTGACCCCATCGATAGTAATATATCCAAATCGGTAGGATGCAGATTGAGGGCTTGTTCAAGCAGTTCAAGGGCCTCATCGTATTGTTGAAGGTTCGATAGTATTTGGGCCTTCACCGCAATTAATTCAGTTGAAAAGGGATACTGTTCCATGGCCATTGTAACAGCCATTAAGGATTTCTTGTGTTTACTGCGGTCGAGGTAATAGTAGATAATTGTCTCGAAGGCTTCAAGATCAAAAAAGCCTTTTGATTTTCTTTTAAGGTAATCCTCAAAACTTCTGATCAGCTCCTCCTCTTCCTCCCGTTTCCTGAATTCTTGCGCCATTCTTTTCTCAAGGGTTTGACCAAAATACGAAACTGGCCACTATTATTAAAAAATGGGGATTTTAGGCCCTAATTAGCTTCAAAAGTGTAGTAATAATATACGAACTACAAGTTGCAAATTTTATTTGTTAGGGTTAACATTTCGCAGATATTCCTGACAGCACCAGGAGAGTGACTCTTCCAGTGTTCGAAACTTAATGCCAATCAGGTCCTGCGCCTTACGGTTGTCATAACGAAAGGATTGTATAGCCATCTTCGCTGATTGACGCGTCACCATGGGTTCCTTATTGAAGAGGAGCGCGCGTGTTTCCTCCGCCCATCCCAACCAATAAGGGAGGATTGAGGATATAGAAATGAAAGGTGCCCTTCTGTTGAGATTCCTTGCCACGGAGGAAAAGAAATTCTTATACGATACCGACCCAGCCGACAGAATGAATTTTTCTCCAGGCTGTGGTTGTAAAAGCAGGCGAAATACGACCTCCGCAACATCACGTGCATCAACATAATTAATTGATCCTTTTGTGTAAAATGGTCTTTCGTTCCACACATAGTCAAACAGAACGGCGCTGCTGCGATGAGGTTGTGATCCAGAAAGTATGACTGAGGGATTTAGCATGCTCACAGTAAGACCCTCTTCAGCTCCCCGGTACACTTCAAGTTCAGCAAGGTATTTTGCCTCGCTGTAGTCAGTTGGAAAGCTGTCGATCCATTTACTTTCTTCAGTGATCAGTTCCCCCTGCCTTCTCCCCAATGCCGCTACGGAGCTTATGTGAATAAAATTGGAAATACCTTGTTGCAAACAGGTGTCGACCAGGTGTCTGGTGCCCTGCACATTCACTTCAAATACTTTTTTTCTTAATCGCGGGTTGAACGACACAAATGCCGCAGCATGAATAACGGTGCTTACTCCTTCCAGTGCTTCACGCAGCGAAGCCTGATCGAGAATATCTGCTGGTCGTTTAGTAACCTGAGTTGGCAACAACCGCTCATGTCCCGGCCGGTGTATGGCAACCAGGTTTATTCCTTCACTCAACAGTCTTTCAACTATGTGGCCACCCAGCAACCCCGTTGCGCCTGTGATCGCTACCATGTTCTATAGTGAAAAGTTTAACAACGGCAAATCAAGGGCCTTTCTATACGATTTTGTTCGCCTGACTTTTGCCAACCAGGATGCCTGATCCATGTTGTGACAGTCGGTGCCAAGGACGTCCACCCACCCACGATCAATTAGTTTTTCAGCGATTCGTTGAATGGGTGGACCATAGTATCCGATCAACGAAAGCAAATTGACTTGCAACAATACACCGCGATACCGAAGATCCTCAGCTTTTGCCAATGTCATATATTGGTACCGTTCAGGATGCGCAAGGATTGGCTTGTAGCCTTGCGAGGTCAACGCAAAAATAAATTCGCTCAGTTGTAAAGGTTCGCTAACAGCATTTGTTTCGAAAAGAAAATAGTTTTTTCCAAAGGTCAGCAATTGATTCTTACCGGTTACCAACTCATAGACTTTGTCATCGAAGTAGTATTCAGCGGCACACTCAAACGGAATAGAATAGCCGCGATCTCTTAGGAAGGGTATGAATTGATTATACACGCTTGTAAGGGACTCCGCAGTATTCCCATAGTAATCTGTCATGATGTGTGGTGTAGTGATTATTTTCGTATAACCCAGCTCCAGCAGTTGATCAATGAGGGCCAAGGATTCTTCGTGCGTTCTCGCGCCATCATCAACGCCAGGTAACAAGTGTGAGTGCATGTCTACCGGCAGGACCGG
>JAYWDR010000293.1:0-5115 GCA_043779735.1 Cyclobacteriaceae bacterium
TCATGAGAAATATGTTGTATTTCATTTCCTCTTTGGCGGTAATACTCTTGCCGGATGGATTTAGACATGTGGCGGCAGACATCCATGGCTCGTGTGATACCACCACCTGACGGTCTTTCGTGATCACAACATCCAATTCAACAGTAGTGACGCCCGAATCAAGCGCCGTAAGAAAAGCGGGGATGGTGTTTTCTGGTTTCAGCCCACGACAACCCCGGTGGCCTTGAACGTCAAACTTGGGAATATATACTTGAGAAATGCCTGAATGAACCATGAGAAAAAAGAATGCTGCTGAAACGAATCGCATCCCCAAAGATAGTAGTCGGCACTTGGATTCAAGGATTTTAAGGGCAAAGGATTTTGGCAATCAGTAATCAGTCCTAAATGATATACACATCACCGATTACTGATTACCTTCCTTACTCCTGCCGGATTATCATCGTCCTGCCGCCGCCAGCGCCGCGACGACCTCCCATGGGATTGAGCTGCTTGTTGATTAGGTAAGTAAAGCTTACCATATAATATCTTCCCAGGTTGTTGGTGATTTGCTGTTGCAAGTAGTTGGCCGTGGCGGTTTGTGAGACGCTGAGACTGTAATCCAGGGCATTGTTGACGCCAACCTTTAATTCTCCGGTCCTGTTTTTCAGTATGAAACGCGAGATGGCCATATCCAATAATGGGATAGTCTGGCTATAGCTAGTTGTTTGGCTATTGTAGATCAGGTATTCAAAACTCGTGTTGAATTGATAATTCTTCAGGAAATTCAGATTCATTTCAGCCCTGTAGGTCTTGTTGAAATAGACTTGATTATTCTGAGTGTTGAACTCATACCTTGTCTCCTGGTGACTGAGGTTGGCACTCAGGTCTATCGTGAGAATTTCCTTGAAGGTATAGTTGTAGCGGACAGAGCCCCCTATAGTTTCCTGCCAAGTGTGGCTCTCCTGGCGGTTCAGCACATTAATTCCCTTGGTATACTGTCCGGTAGGACCAAAAGTAAACCTGCTGTCTATTTTTCTGATGGGGAATCCAAAATTAATGTTCGCGTTAATGTTGAGATTGTCTTTCACGTTTACAGGAATTGTAACGCGAATAAATTTATCATTCACGGTTTGAGCATTTACAATGGAATTTGTTGCATAGGTGGCATTGAGGCGCACAAAGAGACTGATAAATTTAGCCTGGCCGAACTGATTGAAGTTGGCTGAAATACGGTGTTGGTAGGCAGGGTTCAACGCGGGATTGCCCATGTAGATATTCAGCGGATCACTATTGTCAATCACAGGCTGCAACTGCTGAACAGATGGTTCCTGCATGGATGTCTCATACTCCAACTTAAGGTGCTTACTGCTTGAGAAGTCATAGTAGAAATGAGCTACGGGCAGAATATTTTCAAATGTCCGGTCGATTTTCAAATTTTTGGAGATCAGGTCTCCCTGCAGTCGGGTATTTTGCCAACTCGCACCCACCGTAAAATTGAATTTCTGCCGATTGAATTTGAAGTTCAAACCCGGACGATTAAAGATATAGATACTATTGTACTTATTAGTGAGTTGATTGTTGATTACTTGCTGGCCATTTTTCTCATCAAAAACCTCGCGATCTACCTGGTTTCGGTTGGTGCGGAAAGTATAATTTCCCTCCAGGTATTTACGTCCGCCCAGTGGTTCAGTATAAGAAAAGGTCACTCCATAGGATTGGTTGCCTGACTTTTGAGTATTGTTTTGAATAATTTCTTTGTTCTCAGGAACCGCACTATAATACTGATTGATGGATTGCTGATTGCCATTGCTTTGCGTTTGCGATAACCCAAGAGTAAAGTTCGTGGAAAGAGTTCTTCCCTTCTTCTCAAAACGATGCCGGAAAAGCAAGGTTGAATTTAGATTCATGCTCGTCTGTCCATTGAAATTCCTGCGATCACTTTCATTTTGCAACACTCCATCAACTGTAGTAGTCTGGCCATTGGTTAACGAGCGCTGATCTGATCTTGAGTATGCTAAATTATTAGTTGATTTCACTGAATTGGCTGAATCAATCCTATGGTCCACCGTGACGTTGACCCGGTGGTTATCACTGCCGTTGAGCTGAACACTTTTTTCATCATATAAATAACTGCTGTCGTTGGGCAGGTAATTAATACGATGAGTCTGTTTGGTGATGTTCTGGTCCAGGCGGTTGTAAAAATAGTTCGACATGAGTTGGGTATTCTTGCTCAAATCCTGATTAAAATTCAATCCTCCTGCATAGTTTGTCATGATGCCGCTTTGCCTTCCACCTGTATTGAGCGGCGCGCTTTGATTATTGCCACCGATCTGAACATTAGCTCCGCCCCCAGCCGCCAATTGCTGAGAACCTCCTGTGAAATTCATGAAATCACCAATGGAAAAACCCTGTTCATTAATGTTGTTGCCCATTCCAAGAAATGAAAGTTGTTTGCCCATGCTAAACCGGTTGATACTGGCCTTGGCCTGGAAACGGTCATTGGAACCTGTGCCGCCCATCACATTTCCAAAGGCTCCCTTTCTCTTTTCTTCCTTCAATTCAAGATTGATTGTTTTTTCAAGCTGCCCATCATCAATTCCAGTAAAGACGGCCTGATCTGATTTCCTGTCGAATACCTGGACCTTTTCAATCGCATCCGCCGGCAGATTGCGCGTGGCCAATTTTGGATCACGGCCAAAAAATTCGCGTCCATCAACAGTAACTTTCTGAACCTGCTCCCCCTGTGCCTTTACGGTGCCATCGGTTTCAACCTCTACCCCTGGCAGTTTCTTCAAGAGATCTTCCACTGTCGCGTTAGCTTTCGTCTTGAAGGAACCTGCATTGAATTCAATGGTATCACGCTTCACTGTGACGGGCGCCTTCTCTCCCCTAATAACTACTTCCTCGAGTTGCTTTGAGAGAGGCTCCAACTTTAGTCTTCCCACATCGAGTATGGTTGAATTTGCCGGTGTCGTAATATTCTTCACAAAGGGTGTAAGGCCCACAAAAGTTATTTTTACCTGATACGTCCCCTTGTCGATATTCTTCATTTCAAAAACACCTCTCGCATCACTCACGCTAAAACTCACCAGCGAAGAGTCTTTGGGATTGAGCAACATCACAGTAGCAGAAGGCAATGGATTTGAAAGCGTGTCACTCACCTGGCCTGTAATAATGAATTTTTGTCCCATGACCAGAGAGGATACAAGTACAAGGAAGAAGAGTACGTAAAGTTTTTTCATCAGTAAACCAGATTGGTCGAAACTTCAGTAAATGGGTTACCGTCGTTTCTAATTTCTAATTATCATACCGTCTCTTCCGCCCATCTGTTTCATCTGTTCCGATACAATTTTTCTGTACTCGGCTTGCGTGGTCCGCTGTCCTCCTGAAGGAATCTTCAACTCATTTTTTTTCAATGGTCTCATTTCGATTTTGGTGGCAAGCACCACTCGTTCTGCATTATTGATATCCACTGCCAACACGGCGCCGGGCAATGTATTGAATCTGTCAGGCCCCAGGAAAGGTCGCAACTGATCCGTATACCAGGCGGTTATCTCTTGTTTACGGTTAGGCTGTGATTCATCCGTATAGTAGGCTTGTTTGCACAGATAGCCTTGAATGGTCTTTGTGTCTGTCCCAAATTTCCAAGGTGACATTTTCACAGAATCATCAATCAAATACTCCTTACCCATAAATTCTTGTTTGATAAGGGTTTTGCCGGTTTTCTGATCCAGATAAGTTTCAGCATTAGGTGTGCGAAAACGCATGCGCATATTGCCCCCGCCCATTTCCGTCTCGTCTTCATCCTCTATCAAAGGCTTGTACAGGGAGGATGTGGAGTTAAAAAAGAGCTGCTCTTTTGAGGTGCGGAATTCAGGAATCATCGCCTTTTGCTCAGCACGCTCAGGTGGAAGTCTTCTGTGTAGATTTATTTTCAAATCGTAGGTGATTACGCCTTCGCCTGTTTGTCCCATAACAATATCGGCAATGGTAAGGCATACCAGTATCCCTACTACAATCATTATTCGTTTCATAAGCATTGATGTTTTCATGGGTTTTATCACAGGCAAATGTACGGAGGAGTGCCTCCCATCATGGTTAATAGTCCTGAAAGGAATGTTAATTAAGGTTAAAGAAAAGTTATGCGAAGATTAAACCCAGTACTTTTGTCATTGCCATGAAGCAACCAAACAACAAGGTTACGATCATCCTTATTATAGCCAGTGTCATACTGTTGTTGATCTTTCAGGCGGTTTGGTTGCGCCGCTCTTATAGAGATGAATTGTACTCCATACAACGGGAGGCCCGGATCCTTTTTCGGAATACCCTTTTCGAAATGAATGACTCCCTGATGCAAAAGAGCATTCATTCCATCGATAGCATTCCGGCTGATAATACTTCAAGCTTATCAATCCGCTCAACAGGCAGAACTCGCAGGTTTGCAACCAGGTACACCACCAACGATACGTTCAAGATTCGGACCGGGGAAGGCGAAGTCCCACCCATGCATTTTCACGACACTTCCGCCAACGTGCGGGTCTTTGTTTATTCAGGGAATGGAAAGGATACTATTAAGAATTATCTTAGACCACTGATGTCACGCATCGGCCGCAATCACCGATCGCAAAATTTTTCCATCCGTTTGACTGGCGATACTCTTAAAACTTCGGATGTGGAAAGGGAATTTCATATGGCTTTGGTCAACTCGGGAATTGAGATGCCCATCAATGCCATCAAGGTAAAGCGAGTGTTTCCCCTGCAGATTCCAGACTACAGGCCAGAGCACGTGATCTTCACTCCCTCGGGAGGTTTTCGCGCTGAATTTGGAGACCTGACATGGACGATCATCAAAAACATTTCCCCGCAGATTCTTTTCTCCTTGTTTCTAACACTGCTCACCACCGGATCATTCATAATCTTGTATCGAAGCATTCGCACGCAGCAACGCCTTATGGAATTGAAAAATGATTTCATCAGCAACATCACTCATGAACTTAAGACGCCTGTGACTACCGTGGGTGTCGCCATTGAGGCCTTGAGGAGCTTTAAGGGATTGGATAATCCTCAACTTACCAGCGAATACCTGGACATCGCTCAAAACGAACTCAACAGACTCACCCTTCTTACTGACAAGAT
>JAYWDR010000294.1:0-5109 GCA_043779735.1 Cyclobacteriaceae bacterium
GGATCGCCAACGTGTTTTGTTCTGTCAGCCACCAACAATGGATGTTTTGGTTCTTTCATCGTGGCACCGTTCTTGAAGTTGACCTGCCAGCCGCATGGCACACCATTGACTGCGGCCATATCGGCGCCGGTGAAGATGGCTACTACCCCTGGCATAGCTTTGGCCTTTGTGATATCGAGTTTTTTGATTTTTGCATTCGCATAGGGACTGCGCACAAAGGCGCTATGAACCATGCCCGGCAACACGATGTCGTCGGTATAGTTTCCTTTCCCAGTGATAAAGCGTTTGTCTTCTACCCGCTTTATTGATTTTCCGATATAACTTGTTGAGGCGCTCATAGTCTTAAGATTTACATTTTTTTGGCAGCGTGCTGAATAGACTTGACAATATTGTGGTAGCCGGTACAACGGCAGAGGTTACCCTCCAGGGCATGTCGGATTTCCTCTTCGGTAGGTTTTGGATTCGTGCTAAGCAAATCTGCCGCCGTCATGATCATGCCGGGAGTACAGAAGCCACATTGGAGGCCGTGTTCCTGATGAAACCCCTCCTGCAGGGGATGAAGTTTGCCGTTAGAGGAGAGTCCTTCGATGGTGGTGATTTGGGTGCCGTCGGCCTGTGCTGCCAGCATTGTGCAGCTTTTCACTGCCTTCCCATTTACGTGGATCGTGCACGCCCCACAGCCGCTCGTGTCACAGCCGATGTGGGTGCCGGTAAGTCGCAGAGTGTCGCGCAAGTAATGAACTAACAGTGTACGCGGTTCAACTTCGTGGCTATGCTCCACGCCGTTGACCTTTACTTTGATTTTGACATTCATAAAAAAGAATTTTAAAGAAAAATAGCAAGAGGGGGCTTAACTGATTCTAAAGTAGGAATATTTATTTGAAAGTTTTCAACAATTAATCAACCGCCGACGAGGGGTGTTCCTCCGTTTTTAAATAGCTTCATTTGGGCTAAAGCCCTCTGAATTCAGTAAAATTGCCCCGGCTTTAGAGCCGGGGCAATTCTTCTATCTGCCCCTAGGGGACTTTAGTCCAATGTTCAGCCTCCAGCTACCGGCGGGATAATTACCACCTCGTCATGTTCATGAAGGGCATACGAGTCTTCCTGGTAGTCTTCACCCACCGCAAAGGAGATGGATTTCAAACCGGAGAGATCAGGATATTGTTGAAATAGTTTCTGTTTAAGGGCACTTATGGTATCGCCCTCGCTTAATTCCACCTCCAATTGTTTGCATTGAAGTATGTCTTTTGCGATTCCAAATGCGATGAGTTGTATTTTCATTTGTTTGCATTTATCCGTGGTAATCCGTGGCAACGTGTGGAATCTTAGTACCGGCAGCGATAATAGTTTGATAACCCAATTTGATTAAATTCTTTCACCTAGTACAATTCTTTCTTTCTCATAGAGTGGTTTTTTGCCACGGATTATCAAGGATTTATCCGAGTTTCGATTCCAGAAATGTCTTCATCTCCTTCCAGGAAAGGGTTGCGCAATCATACCGTTCGGGAAAATCACGTACCCCCGAAAAGGCCTTGAAGTCAACAGTCAAAAGCAATTCGTTGTAAGGTAGTTCGTGATCAATAAACCGAATAAAGTTATTACACGCTGCCAATGCCTCCTGAAATGATTTCCCTTCCAGGGTCTTCATGAGAACGGAGGTTGAGGCCTTTGAAATGGCGCACCCAAAACCATGAAAATGAAGTTCGCTTATCATTTGATCTTTTGGAGAGAGATAAAGTTCAAAACGGTCGCCACAAATCGGGTTGTACGCCTTGAGAGTATGTGCAGCGTCAGCGGTCTTTTCAAAATGAAAGGGTGACTCATTGTGGGCCTTGATAGTTTCCGGATATAGCTTCTTCAAATCACCATTCATGACCAGAATTTTTTTAGCTCACGCAAAGTATCGATAGTCTTGTCAATGTCATCCTTCGTATTGTAAATAGAAAAGGACACCCTCACCGTGGCTGGAATACCCATAGACTCCAATAGAGGCTGGCAGCAGTGATGACCGGCACGTACCGCAATATTGGAATTTGCCAAAAAGCCCGCCACGTCATGAGGATGAATATTTTCCATTTGAAAGGAAACGATACTTCCAAAGTTGAGCGGGTTCCCTACCAGAGAAACGCCTCCCATGGATTGTAATTTATCTTTAAAGTAAATGCTCAAGCCCTTCTCATGTTTTGAAGTTCCAGAAGTATCCATTTGTCCGATAAAGTCGATGGCGGTGCCTAACCCGATCACTCCTGGGATGTTGGCCGTACCAGCCTCCAGCTTGTGGGGATAGTCCAGGAACTCGGTTTTTTCGAACTCAACATTCCTGATACTTCCGCCTCCGAAGTTAAGTGGTTCTATTTCCGGATGGAATTCTTCTTTTGAATACAATACACCGGTGCCCAGGGGGCCAAACATTTTGTGAGCTGAGAAAGCGAGAAAATCAACGTCATTTTTTTTCACGTCCACAGGATGATGCCCCACGCTCTGCGCAGCATCAATCAGGACGGGGACATTTTTTTTGTGGGCGATGGCGACAATCTCATCTATGGGATTTATGGTTCCCAGCACATTTGAAATGTGTGTTACGGCCAAAAGTCGAGTGCGCGGGTCAAGCAGCGCCTCCAATTCTTTTAATATCAATTCACCATCGTTATTGACGGGAATGATTTTGAGAACGGCTTGCTGCTGAGCGCAGATCTGTTGCCAGGGGATAAGATTAGCGTGGTGCTCCATGGCAGAGATGACCACGTTGTCGCCCTTCCGCAATTTCTTGCTTACAAAACCTTGTGCAATAGTGTTAATCGACTCTGTGGTGCCTTTCGTGAAGGCAATGGTCTTTGGCTCTTGGGCTCCTATAAGTACACCAACTTTTTTGCGAACCTCTTCAAATCGTTGTGTTGCGGCAGCAGACAGTTCGTACAGACCACGGTGGATGTTGGCATTTTCCTTTCCATAAAAACGGCTAATGGTATCAATGACCGATTGTGGTTTCTGCGATGTGGCAGCATTATCGAGATACACCAGCTCCGGCAGGTGAGAGAAGATCGGAAAGTGAGATTTAATCGATTCTATTGGTAAGGCCATGATCAGCTTCGAATGTTAAAGATAGCTCTCCCGTGAACGAGATTAAGTTTTTTTAAGTTTTTAACTATAACGACTATTTTTTCGGATATTCGCGGGTCAATGGCGGCTTCTAAACTTTTTGACAACCACGGCAGGCCCATCAACTATTTGCGGTTGGCGGTCACGGATCGGTGTAATTTGAGATGTTTTTACTGCATGCCGGAAGAGGGCATCAAATACCTTCCCAAGAAGGAGTTGCTGACATTTGAGGAAATTGAGCGGTTGGTGACGATGCTCGCTCCAATGGGAATTTCCAAGATCAGATTGACCGGCGGTGAGCCCTTCGTTAGGACAGACCTCATGCAGTTGATCCGCAGGATTACGGAAATAGAAGGCATCCATGACATCCACCTCACTACCAATGGAGTCTTGACTGGGGCGCATGTTCCCGAATTGAAGCGGTTGGGGATTGCTTCTGTAAATCTCAGCATGGATACTCTTGACCGTGATCGGTTCAGAATGATCACGCGACGGGATGAATTTGACAAGACGTGGGCTACCCTGGAGTCTTTGCTATTTCACCAAATACCCGTAAAGATTAACACGGTGGTGATGGATGGAAAAAATACAGAAGACATTTATTCATTGGTGGATCTGACGAGAAAACATAACGTCTCAGTCCGGTTTATTGAAGAGATGCCGTTTAATGGCGAAGGCAACCATTACGCATCACTGACCTGGACCTACAAAAAGATACTGGAGCACATTCGGTTGCAATTTCCAAAAATTCAAAAAGTGCAAGACCCGGAAAATTCTACGGCCTATCATTATAAGATTCCGGAGTTTAAAGGGAATATTGGAATCATTGCCGCCTTTAGCAGGACATTTTGCGGAACGTGCAATCGCATTCGCTTGACAGCACAGGGTGTCCTGAAGACTTGTCTCTATGATGATGGCGTTCTGAACTTGAAAAATTTGATGCGCTCCGGAATGGAGGATAGTGAAATCAAAATTTATTTGCTAAAGGCTTTTGCCAGCCGCCCTAAAGACGGATTTGAGGCAGAGGCCAACCGGAAAGTTCATGCAGTTTCTGAATCCATGTCTACGATTGGGGGATAAAGTTAATGTGTCGATTACCGATTTGATAATTAGCCAATTGATGGAACATGGTAATTTTCTGAAGGCTCCATTGACATGTTGGCCAATTGAAAATTGAATGGAATTTTATATCCTTCTCATTTCATTTTTTGCCATCGCCCTGATCTACTCGTCTGTGGGCTTTGGGGGAGGATCAAGCTACCTGGCGTTATTGGCCCTTCCGGCCTTTGCCCTGGCTTTTCCAATAATTCGTGCTACGGCTCTCTTTTGTAATATTATCGTGGTGACCGGTGGGACGATTATTTTCTATAAAGAAGGGAAAATCTTGTGGAGAGAAGTGTGGCCTTATTTGGCGAGCAGCGTACCGATGGCATACCTAGGTGGTTTTTGGCTAATAGAGCAGGATACCTTTTTTATTCTCTTGGGGCTTACGTTGATCATCGTTCCATTTCTATTGTGGTTCCAGCCTGAAGAAATCCGAAAGGATGGTGACTTCAGGCTTCCTGAGACTATCGCTCTTAAAATCGCTTTGGGTGGCTCCATCGGACTGTTGTCCGGTCTCGTGGGCATCGGTGGCGGGATTTTTCTTTCACCTTGTCTCCACATATTTCGTTGGTCAGATCCCAGAAAAATTTCAGCGCTTGCCAGTTTGTTCATTCTGGTGAATTCTATGGGAGGCCTCGCCGGACAATTTGAACGCGGCGTTCCACAATTGAGCTGGCAATTTCTTCTTCCTCTTATCTTAGCCGTTTTAGTTGGCGGACAAATCGGTTCACGCATGGGTGCGAAGAAATTTAACGCGCTGTATATTCGGCGGATTACGGCTATATTGATATTTGTGGCCGGAATCAACATTCTGATTAATCATTGACAAGTAAAATAAAATGCGCCCTTTAATAAATTCTGAGAAGAGACTTATTAAGAGAATAAGAAACAGACTGTTCGGAATTC
>JAYWDR010000295.1:0-5108 GCA_043779735.1 Cyclobacteriaceae bacterium
GTGATGATCGGAATATTTTCAAATGGATTTAGGGCCAGCAAATCGGGATCACCTGTGATAATACAATCAGCTTTTCCGGAGAGTGCAAGCTCGAGATACTTATTGTCATCTGGATCGCGGCAAACGACAACGCGATGGGAAGGGGTAATCCATTCTGCTTTATTGGAATATCTTGAGATAATCTCAATTCGGGTATCCAGGGGCCTGAAATACTTATCAAATTTTGACTTTAAAATCGTCCGCGAAAACTCCTCTATAGTTGCCTCCGATGCCAGCACAGTATGCAGGTTCTCAACTATTCGCACAACCCTTGCGGTTGTGCTTTTCGTAGTGAGAGATGCACTTATAATGACATTGCTATCAATCACAATACGCATCTACTCATCTTTCAGTAATTCTTTCAGTTTTTCCTCTGTCATCCCTTGTTTTTCGGCTTGCAGAGCGCTGAATTCTAATAGGTCACTTAGGGACGTTGAAGAGGTGATGCGATCAACTAATATCTTCAGGAGGGCTTCTCTTTTGACCTTACCCATCTTGTTGAATCTTTCCGCTAATTCATCATTTACATCCAGTGTTATTGTTTTCATAAATCGTCAATTCAATTAACAAATATAACGAAATAGAAAATAAAATAAATAAGGTGAATTCTCCGGGAAACCATACAATCTTACGCTCTGCCCTTCGCTTCCTAAAATGGTTCTGCCCCGATCATTTATACGAAGAGATTGAAGGAGACCTGATTCAGAAATTTGAGAAGGATGTAAAACAATTCAGAGAACTGAGGGCAAGCAGGAGGTTAATATGGAATGCGATTCGTTTTTTCAGGCCTGGGATTCTTTTTAGAAACAAAATATTAATTGAAGTAAACCAAATGGATATGTTGCTCAATCATTTGAAGTTCGCCACCAGGATCTTTCTCAAAGATAAATTCTTCTCTACTCTGAATATTCTTGGTCTGGCGTTGGGGATTTCGGTGAGTCTTGTCCTCCTGCTTATCTTGCAAAATGATCTCACCTACGATCAACACTACCCCAACCATAAAAGAATTTACCGCCTGGGTTGCCACTATCAAATCACAGGTATGGATGAGTGGGTAGCCCGCACGGCGCGCGAGTTAGGACCGATATTAAAAGCAGACTTCCCGGAGGTGCAAGCCATTGTTCCTGTTAAGCCGATGGACCGCACGCTTGTGAAATATGAAAGCAAAGAAAATTTGAAAATATTCTATGAGGAGAATGTAATTCATACCGACTCCACTTACTTCCGGGTGTTTACGCATTATTTTATTTCTGGTGACGTAAGAACATGCATGAATGATCCCCACGCCTTGGTGATCACGGAGTCGACCGCCAGGAAGTATTTTGGAGAGGATGACCCCTATGATAAATCACTTTTGATTGACAATACATTCTGGAAAGTGACAGCCGTGATAAAGGACCTTCCTGAAAATTCACACCTGAAGTTTGATATCGCCTTATCGGGTTTGCCTGATTACAGGGAGTGGACGATCAAAGAAGGTCGACCCATTTCGGAAGCCTTCTGGAATCCGGATGTGTACATGTATCTGTTCGTGCCAGAGAATTACGATCCTGAGAACTTCTATAAAAAATGGCCAGCCATCTATGCGAAGTATTTCAAGGAGACGGGTGATCAGGTATCGGGTAAGAATGCGCCGATATTGGAACCACTGGCCAATATTCATTTTTATTCAGACCTGCAGGACAATGAACCTCATGGTAACAAGGCTTTCCTGTACGCCATTACCTGCATAGGGATATTGATCATTCTGCTTGCCTGTATCAACTACATGAACCTCTCCACAGCAAAGTCAATAAGCCGGACGAAGGAGATTATGATAAAGAAGATAGTGGGATCGAGAAGACGAACAATGGTCTTGTCTTTCCTGAGTGAATCCATATTGCTTTCATTCATTTCAATGATATTGGCGATTGTCATCGTTTTCCTGCTGTTGAATTCCACATCATTCAATCTGCTTATTGGCAAGAATCTCTCACTGGATTTCCTTCACAATCAAGTCCTGTTGTTTGGAACCATCGGTATAACCCTGGGTATTGGCTTTTTGTCAGGGTTGTATCCTGCCTTCTATCTTCCCGGTATGCCCACCATCAAAACCCTAAAAGGTGCTTTCAAAAACAGTAAGTCCAGTCTCATACTGCGGAAAAGTTTAATCACTATTCAGTTTGCCATTTCGATTTTTGTTGTGGTGTGTACGCTTTTTATGCATGACCAAATCAACTTTGTGCAAAACAAAGATCTGGGCTTCGACAAAGACAACCTCCTGGTGTTGCCCATACTGGATACTTTGGTTTTCAATAAAATCCCGACAGTCAAGAATGAATTACTCCTGAATCGCAATATTTTGGCCGTCACCGCTGCTCAAGATGTCATGGGTATGGGTGTCGGAAGCAGTGTTATGTATGGTGAAAGTGAGACCGGCATGAAGCAAGAGGGTGGAGTCTTATGTTTGTTTGTGGGGGACGATTACCTCAAAACTATGGGCATGACCCTAATCAGTGGCCGCGACTTTCAGCCGGGTCCCAAGGTGGACGAAAAGGGTATGTACATCGCCAATGAATCGGCTGTAGAACTGATGGGGTGGGGAAAGAATGCTTTGGGCAAGAAGGTACACTTCTGGGGTGGCGAAAATGCCGGTCAGGTAATTGGGGTCGTGAAAGATTTCAATGTGAACTCATTGTACCAGGGTGTGGACCCGATGTTTATCGTCAAAGGGCACTGGGATAAGGGCTTCCTGCAAATCAGGTTGACAGGAGACAACCTGCCCGAAACGATCAAATATATTAAAGACAAATGGTCGCAATATGACCCCAATCACCCGTTCGAATTCTTCTTCTTGGATCAACGCTTCAATGAACAATACAAGAATGATGTGTTGCAGAACAAGCTGCTGTCTATTCTGTCGTTCATCTGTATCTTTATTTCTTTGCTGGGGTTGTTGGGACTATCAGCATTTGCCGCAACCCAGCGCACCAAAGAGATTGGCGTTCGAAAAGTTTTGGGTGCCAATATTCCTGATATTATTCTCTTACTTTCCAAGGATGTCTTGTTGCTTGTCATCCTGTCGGCAATCCTGGTAGTTCCTGTTTCATGGTGGGTAATTACCCGGTGGATGGAAAATTTTGCTTATAAAACTCAGCTTGATTATTCGCTATATCTTATGGTGACGGCCTTGTCGTTGGTCTTTGTCTTTTTAACAATTATGATTCAATCGCTTAAAACGGCAAGATCAAATCCGGTTGATTCATTGAAGTATGAATGAAATAAATGGGAACCACAGGAAATTCCGGTGCCATCTAACAACTAATTACTCAAGAAGGACTTACCAAATTGTTGCTTGGCTTAGCGTCTCTGCGCCTCCGCGGTTTGTTCCAAACAAACGATGCCACGCCGAACTAAACTGATTTTTGTACTTTTGCACTCTAAAAAAATACTCCATGTCAAAAGGATTCTACAGCATACCCCACCCTAAAAACGAACCGGTTTTATCGTACGCCCCTGGCTCCAAAGAACGGGCTGCCTTGAAGCTAGCCATTGCGGAAGCACGCAGCACCACCCTGGACATACCCATGTATATAGGCTCAGAAGAAGTGCGGTCCGGAAAAAAGAAACCCATTTTCCCTCCTCACGACCACCAGCATATCCTGGGTTACTTTCACGAAGGTGACAAAGGTCATGTGGAACAAGCAATCAATGCGGCCCTGGGGGCAAAAGAACTCTGGGCGAATTTGGCTTGGGAGCAACGGGCAAGTATTTTTTTAAAAGCCGCCGACTTATTGGCAGGGCCCTGGCGTTACAAGATGAATGCAGCCACTATGTTGGGGCAGTCTAAAAATGCCTACCAGGCGGAGATTGATGCTGCTTGTGAGCTGATTGATTTCCTTCGCTTCAACGTTCATTTTATGGGTGAAATCTATCGGGAACAGCCGGAGTCAGGTTCGGGTGTTTGGAACAGGGTTGAATACCGGCCGCTGGAAGGATTTGTCTTTGCGCTTACACCGTTCAATTTTACCGCCATCGGAGGTAATCTGCCTACCAGTATGGCGATGATGGGCAACACGGTGGTGTGGAAGCCAGCCAATACTCAGATTTATTCTGCAAACGTATTTATGCAAATCCTCAGAGAAGCGGGCTTGCCGGACGGAGTGATAAACCTGCTGTACGTGAGTGGTCCCAACGCCGGTGAGGTAATTTTTAATCACCGTGATTTTGCCGGAATTCAATTTACCGGAAGTACAGGGGTCTTTCAAGGTATATGGAAGACCATTGGAGAAAACATTCAAAAATACAAGTCCTACCCTCGTATTGTGGGTGAGACTGGAGGAAAAAATTTTATCCTGGCACACAAGAGCGCGAATGCCCGGGAAGTCTCCACCGCTATCGCCCGCGGGGCGTTTGAATTTCAGGGACAGAAGTGTTCAGCCGCCTCGCGATGCTACATTCCCTCCAACTTGTGGGAAGATGTAAAAAAGTATTTGCTGGAAGACCTCAAGAGTTTCAAGATGGGTGGTCCGGAAGATTTTGGCAACTTCATAAATGCCGTCATAGATGAGAAAGGATTTACCTCTATCACCAATTACATAGAACAGGCGAGGAAGAATCCAATGAATGAAATCATCGCGGGAGGCAAGTACGATAAGTCGAAAGGCTATTTCATTGAACCGACGGTCATTCTCACGAAAGACCCGACCTCCATCACGATGTGCGAAGAAATCTTTGGTCCTGTGATCAGCATTTATGTGTATCACTCCGAAAACTTTGAGCAAACACTGGAACTGGTAGACCAAACATCACCCTACGCCTTGACAGGATCGATCCTGGCGAAAGACCGATATGCCATTGAGATGGCCACTAAGAAGTTGGTCAACGCTGCCGGAAATTTCTACGTCAATGACAAACCCACCGGCGCCGTAGTAGGCCAGCAGCCATTCGGCGGTGCAAGGGGGTCGGGCACGAACGACAAGGCAGGGGCGAAGGTGAACCTGATGCGATGGGTGTCGATGAGGACAATCAAAGAGACGTTTGTGACGCCAGTGGATTATCGGTATCCGTTTTTGGAGAAGGGGTAGCCC
>JAYWDR010000296.1:0-5091 GCA_043779735.1 Cyclobacteriaceae bacterium
CATGGAGACGTGGAGATTGTGGAGGCCATTTGCGATCATCCCGGCATCGAGGCGGTTTCTTTTGTGGGATCAACGAAGGTAGCTAAGCTCGTGTATCAGCGAGCGACTCATAATTTTAAAAGATGTCTATCGTTGGGTGGAGCAAAAAACCATTTGTTGGTGTTGCCCGATGCCATTCCTGCAATGACGGCTCTGAATGTGGCCGCATCGATGAGCGGTTGCGCGGGCCAGCGCTGTATGGCAGCCTCCGCCATGGTGGCGGTAGGACCAGTAGACCATATTATTGAAAAAATATGTGATGAGGCAAGAAAGATTGTGGCAGGAAAAAATCTTGGAGCAGTTATCAACAAACAATCCAAAGAAAGAATTGAAAGGTACATTTCGGAGGCTGAAAAACAAGGTGCTAAAATATTAGTGGACGGTCGCAATACAGTGGTGGCAGGAAAGGAAAAAGGTACGTATGTAGGTCCCACGGTGATAGACTTTGTTAAACCCACGATGTCTGTTGCCACAGAAGAAATCTTTGGACCTGTTCTCAGCATCATGCGCACCAATACGGTTGACGAAGCGCTAGCCATAGAAAATGCAAACCCCTATGGCAATGCAGCATCAGTTTTTACTCAAAGCGGTGGGTTAGCACGCTACATTATTGATAATGCAAGTGCGGGTATGATCGGTGTCAATGTAGGTGTACCTGTGCCGCGCGAGCCTTTTTCCTTTGGCGGATGGAACGAGAGTAAATTTGGTGTGGGAGACATTACTGGTAAAAGCTCCATTGGATTCTGGACGAAGTTGAAAAAGAGCACAACCAAGTGGAACCCTGAAGCTGGAATCAATTGGATGAGCTAACGAAGCCAATGGTGAATGTTAGAGGCTAAATTTTGAATGAAAGGTTTTCGGACAACGAACAACGTATTTATGAGTTCAGACACAAAGACAATTTCCGAATCACAGGAAATTATTCAAGACAACCTTGACTACACCCTGTTTTCCTGGAGCAAGCAAAAAGGCATTGAGCCCATTGCAATCAAGTATGGGGAAGGTATTTACCTGTATGATTATGATGGCAAACGGTACCTCGATTTTTCGTCGGGGCTGATGAACGTGAATATTGGTCACGGTAATCAGCGCGTCACGGAGGCTGTGGTAAGACAAATGCAGGAAGTGAGCTATATAACCCCAAGCTGTGTAACGAAAGTCCGTGGCGAACTTGGTAAAAAGCTGGCATCGGTCACGCCCAAGGGTTTGAACAAAGCGTTGTTTACAGTGTGCGGGGCTACGGCGATTGAAAATGCCATGAAACTGGCGAGGTTATATACAGGGCGACACAAAATTATCGCACGTTATCGGGCTTTCCACGGCTCGTCTTACGGTGCCATGTCGGCGGGGGGTGATCCGAGAAAGTTACAATCTGATTCGCAACAGGTGCCCAATATTATTCATGTAGAAGATCCGTACTGTTATCGCTGCCCATTCGGCAAGGAGATGGACAGCTGTTCCCGCGAATGTGTGAGCCATGTTGAACGCGTTATTGAATTTGAAGGTCCTGAAAATGTGGCTGCCATACTCATGGAAGGAGAGAGTGGATCTTCGGGATGTATAAAATACCCGCCAGATTATTTAAAAAAAATAAGAGCCCTCTGCGATAAACATGGAATATTGCTTATTGCTGATGAAGTGATGAGTGGTTTTGGCAGGACAGGTAAGTGGTTTGGGATGGACCATGCGGAAGTGGTGCCCGACATGATTGCTACAGCAAAAGGAATTACTTCAGGTTACCTTCCGTTCGGTGCACTAATTGTCAGCGATAAGATAGCAGCGTATTATGACGACAAACCATTAATGCTGGGCCTTACCTATTCCGCGCATCCTGTTGGCTGTGCGGCAGCACTCGAAGTATTGAAAATCTACGAGGATGAACACCTGATTGAGAATGCGGCGGCCATGGGTAAATACATCGACCAGCGAGTTGATGAGATGAAGAAACATCACCTCAGCATCGGAGATTTCAGAAATACCGGTTTATTGGGATGTATCGAATTGGTGAAGAACAGAAAGACAAAGGAGCCCATGGCCCCATTTAACGCCAAGCCAACAGAGATGGTGATTATGAATAAAGTGGCGGCCAAGATCAAGGAGTTGGGCATGTATACTTTTGTCCGATGGAATTATATTTTCATTGCCCCTCCGTTGTGTATTACAAAGGACCAGATAGAAGAAGGGTTGGCCATTCTGAGCGAGGCAATAAATTTGGCTGACGAGTATGCTGTGCGGTAGAACAAGGATTCAACAAGCGACACAATAGTTCAAGGAGGTCTGCTTGTTATAACAAAGCAATTCTTACATGAGCTCAACTGCTGGAGAAATAAGAAGTACCGAACTTTACAGTATGGATCTGGCACCTGTTCCGTTGGCGGATCGGACCTGGAACACCTGGAATTATGCGGCACTCTGGATCAGCATGAGTTTGTGCATTCCTACCTACATGCTGGCAAGTTCACTCATTGAGGGGGGCATGAACTGGTGGCAGGCTGTTCTGACCATTTTTCTGGGCAATACGGTCGTACTTTTTCCAATGATCTTGAATGGACACGCCGGGGCAAAATATGGTATTCCCTTTCCCGTGTTTGCGCGAGCAAGTTTTGGCACCCGGGGTGCCAATATTCCTGCGATGCTTCGGGCCATTGTAGCATGTGGCTGGTTCGGCATTCAAACCTGGATTGGTGGTTTCGCCCTTTATCAATTATTCCGATTATGGATTCCATCTCTCGCCACGCTGCCCCAGCTTTTGCCAGCGTTCATGGGTTTGGCAACGGGCCCAGCCATTGCCTTCTTCTTATTCTGGTTGCTAAACATGTATGTAGTCTATCGCGGAGTGGAAAGTATTAAAAGATTGCTGATGTTCAAGGCATTCTTCCTTCCTTTCGCCGCCCTGGCCTTGCTCTTCTGGGCGATTGTGGCAGGGAATGGATTAGGACCAATTTTGCAACAGCCATCCAAGTTTGCCACATCCGGCGAGTTTTTTCACTTCTTTTTTCCTGCCCTTACCGGAATGGTAGGGTTTTGGGCAACGCTCTCACTAAATATTCCAGACTTCACACGATATGCAGTCAGTCAGAAAGCACAAATAAGAGGACAGATCATCGGGCTACCGCCGTCGATGACGCTATTCGCCTTCATTGGAGTGGTGGTAACATCAGCCACAACGATTGTCTATGGCACTACGATCTGGGACCCGCTGGTACTCGCAGGCAGATTTGATAGCAAATGGCTGGTAAGTTTTGCTATGATTGCCGTGGCGATATCCACGTTGGCCACAAATATTGCTGCTAACATAGTAAGCCCAGCGAATGACTTTGCGAATCTGGCCCCCGCAAAAATAAATTTCAGAATGGGAGGATACATCACGGGAATTATTGGCATCCTGATTTTCCCCTGGAAACTTATTGCCGATCCAAGCGGCTACATTTTTACATGGCTTGTCGGATATTCCAGTTTGCTGGGCCCCGTTGGTGGCATCATGATCGCTGATTACTATTTCATAAAGAGACAAAAGCTGGATACCGAGGCGCTATACCAGCACTATGGCATCTACGGCTTTAGGAACGGATTTAATACATACGCAATCATTTCGTTGGTGGCAGGTATATTGCCGAACGTGCCTGGGTTTTTCATAACCATTAAGGTATTGGAAGTGGGCGCAGTGCCGGAATGGATTTCACAATTGTATAATTATGCCTGGTTTGTTGGATTTATTGTGAGCGGAATGTTGTATTGGGCGCTAATGAAATCCGCCCAATCAATCGGTGAACCTAAAAAAATAGCCTATGTCACTACTGATTAAGAACGGACGGATTATTACAGCCTCGGATGATTATGTAGCCGATGTTTTCATTGAAGGGGAATCAGTGTCTGCCATCGATAAGAAATTGGAAAGGAAGGCCGATAAGGAAATTGATGCCAAGGGGCTTCTGGTAATGCCCGGCGGTGTGGACCCTCATGTGCACCTTGATATGCCATTCATGGGGACATTCTCCAGCGACACCCATGAAACAGGAACACGGGCTGCTTTGCACGGAGGTACCACCACAGTCATTGACTTTGTCTTGCAGAAGCAGGGTCATTCTCTTAAAGAAGCATTGGCTGAATGGAATTCACGGGCCAGTGGCACAGCGGTAGGTGATTACAGCTTTCACATGGCCGTGACAGATTACAATGAAAACACAAAAACAGAAATAAAAGCTATGGTTGAAGAAGAGGGTATCACCTCTTTTAAAACATTTATGGCGTATAAAGGTGCATTGATGATAGATGACCGACAGATGGTGGGATTGATGCAAGAAGTGAAGAGGCAAGGAGGTATGGTAACCGTCCACGCTACCAACGGTGATATGATTGATTATCTTGTTGCGAAGCACAGAGCCGAAGGAAAACTATCACCGCTCTATCATTACCTGTCGCAGCCAGAAGTAACCGAATCGGAGGCCAGCGGAAGGTTCGCCGATATGATTCACTATACTGGATGCCCCGGATATATTGTACACCTCACTTGCGAAGGGGCATTGAATGCGGTTCGGAATGCTACACGTAGAAATCAGAAGCTGTTTGTAGAAACGTGTATTCAATATCTTTTGCTTGACGCATCGTTATATGAAAAGGATTTTGAGGGCGCGAAGTGGGTAATGAGTCCGCCGCTGCGAGAAAAGAAAGATCAAGCTACGCTATGGGCAGGAATCAATCAAGGACTGGTGCAGGTAGTGGCCACAGATCATTGCCCCTTTAAGTGGGAGCAGAAGAAAATGGGTGAAAAGGATTTTTCTAGAATACCCAACGGTCATCCGGCTATTGAGCACCGGATGGAGCTCCTGTTCAGTGAAGGAGTAAACAAAGAAAGGATAACACTCAATAAATATGTGGAAGTTACCAGCACCAATCCTGCTAAGATATTTGGGATGTTCCCCAGGAAGGGCACTATTGCGGTCGGCAGTGATGCAGATATCATATTGGTTGATCCAAAGGCAAAACACACGCTGTCTGCTTCCAGTCATCACATGAATGTTGACTACTCGGCCTATGAGGGGTGGGAGCTCA